>LGGY01000123.1 GCA_001509335.1 Fidelibacterota bacterium 46_43 | reverse complement strand
TTAAATTCATGGGCCAGGATAGGCATTGAATTTTGATCGCTGTAAGGAGGATTAGGCAATGAGTAAATCTGTTTTTTCCCAACGAACTGTAATTGCTGTGGTTTTGATTGTATTAGCCGTCCTGATTTTTTTCAACAACATTCTGGACTGGCATCTTTTTTCATCTTTGAGCCAGTGGTGGCCTTTGCTACTGATCTTTTTTGGAATATCCCACCTTGTTTCTTCCCATGGGAATAAATCCATGGGGACAGTGATCCTGATTTTGGGTGTTGTTTTTCAATTGATGGCTCTGGATCAGCTTCATTTCAATTTTTTTGATCTATTCTGGCCGGCCTTATTGCTTGTGATTGGATTAAACCTTCTGAAAAAAAATCCTGCCGGAAAAGAAGTGACTGTCAAGGGCTCAAAGCAGGAAACGGATGTACTGGACCTTTTTGCCATTTTCAGTGGATCCAAACACTATTTTACATCTGCTGATTTCAAAGGGGGAAACTGTATAGTCCTTTTTGGTGGAATGGAAGTAGATTTGAAAGATGTAAAAACGAAGCAAAAAGAAGTTGTCATCAATGTCACAGCCCTTTTCGCAGGCATGGATATCGCTGTTCCCAAAGGATGGAAGCTTATCACCCGGGGAACACCCCTTTTTGGTGGATTTGATGATGAACGTAAAACAGGACGTTGAGGGGAATCACCATGAAACAGCCTTTATTGTGGTTTTGTATATTGTTTTTCCTGTTTATTCAACCTCGACTTCTATCAGCTCAAGCCATTGATTCCTCCAGTTCGGGCTTCGATACAATGATGATGGTGAAACCAGTCATGGAATCAGCGGAAGATCAGAGACCCTATTGGGTTCGTGAAATGAAAATTGAAGATCCGGAAGCATGGTATTTTGGCATCGGCACGAGTGAGGAATCCCGGGAGGATGCAGACGATGAAGCCCGAGTTGAATTTTCTAAAATGCTGGAAGTCCGGGTGGATTCCCGTGTGCAGCATGAAATCAATGAAAAAGGCCGGAAAGTGTCGGAAGCCTTTCAGATGAAAAACACCGTCATGTCCAAAATGATTCTCAGGGGCATCTATGTGTCTGAACGGTGGACCGATCCAGAGTCCGGGACTAATTATAGTTTGATTCGTGTCAACAAGAATGATTATAATAAACTGATTGAGGAAGAGATCGCCCGGGAAGTGGCACGGCAGGCTGCATTAAACCGATATGAGGAGAAAAAGCGGGAGGAGTCCATTCGTCACCAGGAAACTATGTTCAAGCTGGATTCCGCCCATACGGCTGTCAAACTGACAGAAAAGCAACAGAAGGATGAAATCAGGGAAGCCCGGAATAAGAGGCAGAAAGATCACATGGAACATATTGGCCGGGTTTATGGGGAGTATAACACTTTTCAACCCCACACCTGTCTGGCAGACATGAAAAATGCAGAAATCGATCCGGGTCGTCATACCCTGTCTGTGAAAGGGGCTTTAAACCGGCCGGGTTTTGTCAGTGCCTCCTACAGCGTCAGTATGTTCCGGCTTCTCAACCTTTCCCTGACCATGAAAATGCACCGGAATCGCCCGGATCGACAGGATGCCACCCTAAAGTTTAAAATCCTGGACGGAATTGGGAAAATCTATCGTGTGTCTGCGGCGATTTCTTTTTCCCAGTATTTATGCAGGCAGATAAACGCCGGGTTTCTTTTGGATGGATTGCTCATCCCCTCTATATGCATCTGGAAGAACATCTGGGTGTCTTTGTGCAGGTGGACTATTTTCCCCAACCCTTTTTCAGGAATCCCTATGGGGATAAATGGCAGCTGCAACCCGGTGTTCAGTTTATGGTTTTACAGGATAAGCTGTATACAACCCTTGCCTATGAGGATAACCACCTGTTTAATCTAAATCTGGACATCCACTTTTGAATTCGATAAGATTACCGTGACCGGGGATATATTATGATATCAGGAAAACAACAAGATTCTGGATTATTACAACGGTTCATTCAGCGCGTGATTACCTTTTTCCGGTTCGATGAAAATGAATCCGGACCTGTAAGGAATATCCTTTACAAGGTGGGTTGGGTTACTACGATTACTTTTAAAAAATTTCCTTATTCCCCTGTCGGTTTTATTTTTTAGTATTGCCGGTGTTTTAGGTGTTGGGCAGGAAATCATCAATTATGTTCAGGACCGTGTTTTTCCCTTTGTGGCACCGGAATTTCAGCAGGAACTGAGCAATTGGTTAAACACCTACATTTCTCCAACGGCATTCCGGGGTATCAAAAGCGGGATTATCAACCTGATGGCCATCGTCAGTTTGTTGCTGGCTGCCATGGCTGTCTTTGTGATGGCTGAACGGGTTTTTAATCATATTTGGAAGGTTCGGGAACGGCGGAGTTATCTTCAAAAAGTCGTGGCTTTCTGGGTTGTGCTGACAACCAGCCCCTTTTTGATCCTGATGTCTATCTGGCTTATGAATTATATCAATCCTCCCGGAGGAATGATTGATCAGCTAATCCAATCCTCCTGGTTTTTAAGACTGATGTATAATAATCTGGTCCCGCTGGGAATTAGCTTTGCCGCCTTTACCCTGGTGTATATCATTGTCCCTTCTATCTCGGTCAAATTCAAATATGCAGCCTGGGGCGGATTGATTTCTGCGATACTTTGGGAGTTATCAAAGAAGACATTTTATTTGTATGTTGCCCAGATCGGCCATGTGACCAACTTTTATAAATCACTGGCGACAATCCCCCTTTTTCTTATGTGGGTCTATCTTACCTGGGTACTGGTTTTGTGGGGTGCCGAGCTGTCCCACACTTTTCAAAATTTGGAAATCTTAAGGCGGATCTATGAAAATCAGGGCAGAGAACGATTTTATTCCAAGCACTATCTGGCGGCAATAATTCTTGTGTTTATCGGTAAGGCCTTTCGACAGGGCAATCCGGTTCCTACTTTGGAAGATATCGGACAAAAAGCCGGTTTACGAATTGAAGTTTTGGATGAGGTGGCTCAAATTTTGGTTCAAAAGCATTTCATTTTTCCGGATACATCCCAAAACGGATCTTACTTTTTGAGCAAAGATCCCCGCCACATCTACCTGGCCGATGTGGTTCGGTCCGTCTATGTTCATGAATTTCCTGCAGAAGCCCGGATATTTCCCGG
>LGGY01000192.1 GCA_001509335.1 Fidelibacterota bacterium 46_43 | reverse complement strand
TCCCAAAAAAAGGTTGAAACATATTTAAAAAAATTCCCTATAAAGGTGTATGAAAAAACAGTTTGCAATGTGTAGATATTCATATTTTTTTTTTTGTTGATATTTAAGATAATAAACAATAATTTAAAAATGTACGAATTAAAGCAAGTATATTTTGCAAAACCGATAACACTAAAGGAAAGGAAAAAAATATGGCACGAAAAGCAGAATTAATCCCTCCGGGGGACAGTATTGAACGGGCGGCTCTTGTTCTGAAGACTCTGGGACACCCCATTATGCTGAAAATCCTTCTGACGCTTCAGAAGGGAGAACACTCTGTGGCTGAAATTCAGAAGAAGATTGGCGAGGAACAGACAATCACTTCCATATACCTTCGGAAAATGCTCAAACGTCAGATTGTTCAATATCGTAAAGAAGGCCGCTGGCACTATTATTCTTTGACAGATGACCCGACAGTTCAGAACCTGAAATATGTTACAAACGCCGTTCTGAAATCAAAGAAATAGCAGCTTTTGCCTGTACTTATAAAAGCTGTCCTCTGTCATTGAAAAAAATGAAGAGTGACAGCTTTTTTTGTTCACATTCATTTGATATTGACCCATAAAAAAACTATTTTTACTGGATATAGAAAACTGAAGGATTAGACAGATGGAGAAAAAAGAAAGTTTATGGTCCATTCTCCGTGAAAGGTTATTTAAAGCCGGATTACTGGAAGAGGCATGGAATCTTGTCATCGATATGATTCAAACGGACAAGGACATGTTCAAAGATGCCCATCACCTCCTCCGGATTGAATATCAGGATGAGCAATTCAATAATCTTCTGGCCGTGGATAAAAAAATCAATGCCATGCAGCAAAAGATCCGTGAGGATGTGTTAACTCATTTGATTATTTCGGATATATCCAAATATGAAATATCCCAGGCTTTGGGAATCATCACGGTCATCAACGGCCTTGAACGGATTGGTGACAATTGCAAGAATATTGCCGATCTGGCCATGGCTGCCAGCGGGACGGTGCATTACGGAGATT
Organism: Fidelibacterota bacterium 46_43; assembly: GCA_001509335.1. Taxonomy (GTDB): domain Bacteria; phylum Fidelibacterota; class Fidelibacteria; order Fidelibacterales; family Fidelibacteraceae; genus Fidelibacter. Next base: position 4,797 of record LGGY01000192.1, on the reverse strand, counting down.
TGGAAGAGACTGTAACAATACTTGAGAATATCGTATTCCGTCATTTTGACGAATTGCTGGAAGCCGTTAAAAATGATGATCTGGAGATCAGCAAGCGGATCATGAATGAATACAAGGAAGACGTCTCGTTACGGATCAATGAAACGGTGATCAACATTTTAAAGGGCAATTATGCCAAATTACCGCCCCAGAACATGGTTTCTGCGGCACTGTACCTCAGGTACCTGAAACGCATTGATGCAAACCAGCGGAATGTCGCCAGTCTGATGGTAAACCCTTTTAAGAAAATCGGATACAATTATAAGGACAAGGATAAGTCGGTATGAGTAAGGGAGTCACCCCCCGTTCAAAGGATTACGCAAAATGGTATACAGACGTCGTTCAAAAAGCAGAATTGGCTGATTATTCTCCTGTCAAAGGGTGTATGGTGATCCGTCCATACGGCTATGCCTTATGGGAACAGATTCGGAATTTTTTAGACAGGCGTTTTAAGGAAACGGGACATGTGAATGCCTATTTTCCCATGTTGATTCCTGAGAGTTTTTTAAAAAAAGAGGCGGAGCATGTGGAAGGTTTCGCGCCGGAGCTGGCCGTTGTGACCCATGGCGGAGGAAAAGAGCTGGAAGAACCGCTGGTGATCCGTCCCACCTCTGAGACCATCATCTGGTCCATGTATAAAAAATGGATTAACAGTTACCGGGATCTGCCTTTACTCATCAATCAGTGGGCAAATGTCGTCCGCTGGGAAATGCGCACCCGGCTTTTTTTGAGAACCACAGAATTTCTCTGGCAGGAAGGCCATACTGCCCATGCCACCGGTGAAGAAGCTGAAGAAGAAGCGCACCGTATGATCGATGTGTACCGTCAGCTGTGCGAAGAAATGCTTGCCCTGCCGGTCCATGTGGGACGGAAAACGGAAAATGAAAAATTTGCCGGTGCCGTGAACACTTACACTATCGAGGCCATGATGGGTGATAAGCGCGCACTGCAGGCCGGGACCACTCATTATTTGGGACAGAATTTCGCCAAAGCATTTGATGTGAAATTTCAATCTGAAGATAATGTGATGGAATATGTATACGCATCCAGCTGGGGTGTAAGTACACGCCTTGTGGGAGCCGTGATAATGGCCCATGGGGATGATCAGGGGCTGATTCTTCCTCCACGGATTGCACCATATCAGATTGTTATCGTCCCCATTCACAAAAATCCAGAAGACAAAGAAAAGGTTATGGGACTGGTCAACACCCTGGAAAAAGCTTTTAAGGAACAGGATGTCCGGTACCATACCGATGACCGGGAGACCGTTTCCCCTGGCTACAAATTCAACGACTGGGAGATGAAGGGTGTCCCCCTCAGGGTAGAGATTGGCCCGAAAGATGCCAATAAAAACGGCTTGATGCGCGTCCGCCGGGATACGGGTGAAAAAACCTTCCTTTCCATCGATGCCTTTATCCATTCCTGCAAAGAAACCCTGGAGGACATTCAGCAATCCATTTATAACAGTCGTCTGATTTTCCGTGAAGAGAACACGACAGATGTAACAACATACGATGAACTGAAAGAGGTTATAGAAAAAGGCGGCTTTGCACGAACCTTCTGGGCCGGAGACAGCGACATGGAAAATCGCATTCAGGAAGAAACCAAAGCAACCATCCGCTGCATCCTCTTTGAAAAAACCAAAGAGTCAGGTCTCTGCGTGATGACCGGAAAACCAAGTACAGAACAAGTCATTTTTGCGAAATCATACTAAATCAACACCCAAAATAAAACGCATAAAACCCCGGTTTTTCATCGGGGTTTTTTTTATCCTGTAAAACGGCTAACTTCCAATATGAAGCTTGTGAAAGACAGGGGCATTGTCCTCAAAACTGAAAAAAGCGGAGAAACCAGTCTGAAGGTCCGCCTGTTTGCAAAGGACTCAGGGCGCATGATCTGTATAGCCAAAGGCGCCCGGAAACCTGGCAGTGCTTTTTTCGGCTTACTCACCCCCTTTTCCGTAGTGGATTTTGAAATGGCCTCAAGCCGGTATCTGCCCTTTATTCGATCGGTATCCCGTATCGAATATTTTCACAATCTGAGCCAGGAACCGGAAAAAATCGTCTATGCTTCCATGATCATCGAAATTGTGGATAAAACCGCTGAGCCTCATGAGGATATTGAAACTCTGCGCTTATTATATATCTGTTTAAGGTCTATGAACCATCCGGAGTTTTCCGCTGAAAAGCTCCACTGGTGGTTTATCGTCCATTTTTTAAAAATCCATGGCGTGTGGCCGGATCCGGAAACCTGTGCCGGATGCCGTAGGAAACTTGCACATGCCGTACTCATCCCGGACAGTGGCGGACTCTTTTGTGAAACCTGTGCCGGACATTCCGGAACTCATGGCCTGTCGTTGGATACAAAACTTCGTGAGGTGCTGGTTTTTCTGGCAGCCAATCCTCCGGAAAAGAGCAATGCCATTCGTATCAATCGGCATGGTGCCGTTACCCTGACGCGCTGGTTGTGGAAACTGTTGGAGGTACACTACGAAAGAACAGAATTTTTAAATACAAAAAAAGCGGTTGAACGTCTTTTGTGACCTTTTAGCCTATGGCTGACACTAACTGAAAAAGGGATATATGCAACGAAGCTGGAAAAAAGAAGAACTCACCTATAGCTTACCTGGCAGACAAGCTGCCTTGCTGATACTTCATGGTTTTACCGGAAATCCCATTGTTCTAAAACGGATTGCCCGGCATATTCATCAGGAGGACATAGCCATTGAAGCTCCCCTTCTCCCGGGACACGGCGGGACGATTGAAGAGATTAATTCTGCCACTATGGAGGAATGGATTCACACAACAGATAAAACATTTTTACAGCTCAAGAAACACCATCTCCATGTATTTGTTATGGGATATTCTCTGGGATCGCTCCTGGCCCTTGAACTGGCATCCAGGCGGACCCTTTCAGGTTTGATACTTCTTTCCACCGCTTTAAAATTCACCCATTCGCAACATTTACGACAGATGATTGCAGAAGATACCCGTCCACTCATCCCACTGGATGAAATATTTGACAAAGAAGATCCCCAACGTCTTCAGGGTTATGACATGTGGCCGGCTTTGGGGTTCCGGGAAGTCCTGCGGCTGAGTCATCAGGTCCGGCGGCGGCTTCAAAACATTCATGCCCCAGTCCTGGCATGTCACGGTCAAAAAGACACCCTGACACCTCCGGAAAATCTGGATTATCTCAAAAATAATATCGGCAGCTACTATGTGGAAACACATCTGTTGGAAAATAGTCATCACCGGATTGTAGCCGGACCTGATCAGGATTGTATTATTCGAAAAAGCCTTGAATTTATTCGTCAAAACCTTAACCAGGAAAAACAGGAAAGATAATGTACAGACGCGTACAATTTGGTCCCGGTCGCCGTATGACAGACGGGATAAAAAAAATCATTATCATCAGTGTTGCCATTTTTTTCTTTCAGGCAATCAGTTCACCCTCTTTTCGTCAGTTTATCATATTCAATTTCGGAATTGTCCCAATTGATTTCTGGAGCCGGCTCCACCTGTGGCAGCCTGTCACCTATATATTCCTCCATGGAAGCATGGCACATTTGGCTTTGAACATGCTGGCGTTGTGGATGTTCGGGACCGAGTTAGAGATGATATGGGGGCGGAAGCAATTTCTAAGATATTACTTCATCACAGGTGCCGGTGCCGGTTTGGTTACCATCCTGTTTCAAATTCACTCAACGATTCCGGTTATCGGGGCATCAGGCGCAATTTATGGTATATTGCTGGCTTACGGTCTCCGTTTCCCGGATAGAGAGGCTTTTATATTTCCTTTGCCCGTCCCCATCCGGATGAAATATTTTGTGATGATATTTGGACTGATTGAATTTTTTTCAACCATCTCCATTGGGATGCAGGATGGAATTGCCCATTTCACCCATCTTTCCGGCATGTTAATAGGATATATATACCTGCGAAGGATGAGTACTTTCAGGCGGTACAGGTCCTATAGGAACAATTTGAAAAACCTGAATATCGATAAAGCACTGAATAAAATCCGGCAGACAATCAATCAGTACAAATATGAGAAAACGGATAAAAAAGGTCCGAATGTCCGGTCTGATGACCGTAAAGAACTGGACCGGATACTTGATAAAATAAGCAAAACGGGATATGAAGGATTAACGGCTGAAGAAAAACAGACACTGCTTGAAGCCAGTAGCCGATTAAGTAAAAGAGACCACCGGAAAGATTGATCAACGGCTATTGGGTATCACGGATTTAAAAAAATAGGGAAATTCATATCCCAATTCTTCCAGCCTTAAGCGATTCGCAGTGAGAAAACGTTGAATACTCTCGATTGAGGTCGTATTGGTAATCCCATAGCTGATGGTGCTCCGCTCTTCCACAAAGAGATCGCCGGTGTACGGTAAATTCATTTCAATTTTATTCCGGGAATAATTTTTTTCAGGGGTCAGAAGCAGATTGTAATCTGCTGAGACAGATTTGGCAATGCCCACCAGCTCAAAATTTGGAACCCCGTCTTTCAAAGCCAGAATGAGTCCGCCACTGAATCCTTTATTAAATAGGGCATCCACCAGGAAAGAATGATCTTCTTTATTCCGGTTTGGACTGCTGACAATGCCCCGGGTAATCATTTTATTCCCCTTGGGATACCCCATGAGATAGACAAAGGAGCCCCATTCAAGTTTTTTTGCCTCGCCCAGTGGATAAGAAAAGACCGGCAGATACGCATTCGACTCTTTTTCCCTGCCGATGAGCGCCAGATCAT
>LGGY01000191.1:5915-7409 GCA_001509335.1 Fidelibacterota bacterium 46_43 | reverse complement strand
ATCACATGTTGGACAAATTCAGAGGATGCCCGGGTTTCTTTTCGCTTTCGGAGCACTCCGGCAATCGATTCCCGGTGAGCCTGGAAATCATATTCACGGATCAGCACATTTTTCTCGTAATCCACGATTTTGAATATGTGATAATATTTTCCGTCGAACACCGGTTCGGATACCTGGTGCAGATCCATGGAATAGAGCTTTTCCTCAAGATCAGGAGCCACATCGTTCCAGGAGACGGCATCCACAGCACCGTATAGGGGGGATTCGATGGTTTTAACACCAGGATACATGGGAATGTGTTTCCACGGCACAACGCCGGACCGGACATTATTGATTTCCGCCTCAAGGGCAGTTTGAAAATGTTTTACATGCAATGTTTTACAAGACCGTTCAAAGGCATTTCGGGCTTCATGTTCTGTCACGGTGACAGGATTCCGGATATATTTCAGGTAGAGTTCCCGATTTACCGCTTGCCGTCGGAAAAGGTCCAGTGCCTGTTGCATAAGGGTATCCGATGCTCCGAGTCCCAGGGCTTCAGCTTTCTGGGCCAGGAGGATCCGGTCCGTAAGCCGTTGTAAGGCATCTGTGTAGGCCTTTTTCTTTTCCTGGGCAGCGATATGGCGGGGCATAAATTCATAGAAAAAAGCAAATTCATCAGCTGTCACAATCCGGCCGTTTACGGTGGCAACCGGAGGGGATTCCGGTTCAGGCCTATCACATCCCGGCAGAAAAGGATAGAGGAAAAGTGCCGGAATGATCAGCTTTAGTAGGCGATGTCTGCAGGTTATCTTCATTTTATTTAATCAGGGCAAACCGTCCGATTTTTTCTCCGACTCCCGGAGCCTCCACATGGTAGATATAAATTCCGTAAGCAATTTCATTGCCATCTTTGGATAGGATATCCCAGGCAGCCATGCCGTCATTGGCTGTTGAGTGGTGCTCGATAGTATCAATGAGGTGGCCTCTCAGGTTGTAAATCCGGATGGTGCAGTCTTTAGGCAGGTGATAAAAGTGCAGCCGTCGTTCTCCCCGGCCGAATTTGTACATATTCCGCGGTTCCCATGAGGCCGTGACCACATAGGGATTGGGAACGACACAAATATCATCCAGTTCTTCCCTTGCCAGCGTGTTGCTGGAATCTTCTCCGGATACTGTAAAGCGGAAAAGGTCTCCCTGACGAAATGGTTTTCGGGTGGCCACATAGTATTCGTCTCCGGGTTGAGGCGGGTCGACGGTGATCCAGGTAGTATCGGCGTATGGGACTTCATCCACCCATACGGTGTCGATTTCCAGAAGGGGCGCAAAGCGGATCATCCAGGACGTGTAGCGTTTAAAGATAAATTCGTCATCGGGGACAATGATGATGATATCATCTCCATGACTGTATTGTCCGTCTTTGTCGATATCCGACACAGCATAGAGGGCGTCTGTTGAATCGGTTACATTATAAACCCGGACCGTGGAGGGTACGGATTTAATCCCGAAAACACCGGC
>LGGY01000191.1:0-5850 GCA_001509335.1 Fidelibacterota bacterium 46_43 | reverse complement strand
GAGTCGTGGAAAGAAATGATATAATCAGAAGGTTGTTCCAGGTTCAGGCGATACCCGATGACATTTTCATTTTTAGGATTCAGACGGATTTTGGGGACATAATCGGAGGAACCGACGATAAAACCGGATTTATACTGATCGATTGTAATCGATGTATCATTATAAATGGTGAGGGAAAGACCGTCGAAAAGGGGACTCTCATCGCCGTAAGAAATCACCTGAATACTGTCCAGTACCAGCGTGTCTGCTTCCACATTTCGAACCGAATAGAACGGTTTTGTTTCGTTGTGGAATTTGGAGGATTCCATAAAGGCCAGCTCATAGGTGGTTTCTCCCGGGGGTATCTTGTGTTTTTCCACCAGGTCGACATGGACCCGCCCGGTGCCGGGGCCAAGGTGATCAATGTCCCCATCGACCTGGGGTGGAATATATCCGGCGGCAGCAGGCCGGGGGGTGGCACTGCCGCAGTTGATATCCATAAAGGTTACCTGGCCCAGAGAATTCATGCTGATGATGGCCGAACATTCCGAAGGCTGAAAGCCCTCCACACCGTCTTCCGTGTATGTGTAAAAGCCGTAATCATAGGATACAACGGCATAATAGTAGGTCTGTCCGTTTTTAACGTTTTTATCAGTGAACACATGGCGAATCCCGGTATCATCCCCCAGATTGAATTTAATGCCGTAGATATCCACCGGATGGGGACCGGTTTTGCCATCCTGCAAATCAAATTGGGCGATGGGTTTCCGGTATGTTTTATTACCATACGAATCGGTGATAATTTTGCTTTCAAGAAACTGGGGTTCCGTTCCGCGGTAAATCATATAGCCCTCAAAATCGTATTCCTGCAGGAAGGGATCAAAAGACTGTTCGGCAAGATCATCCCACACCAGAGTGACTTCCCCGTCACCGGGATAGATTTTTACCGTGGGTTTCAAAGGCGGTTTGGCAAACTGATAATCCGCGTTGTAGATTTGCTGGACGGCTTTTTTGTTTTTTACCAGATCGTCTTTGTCTTCGCCGAATAACAAGGCCATGGAATAGCGTTCCGTTTGGTTTTGCATGAGGGGGAAAGGACCGGATGAGAAAAACATGCTCAGATTATTGGGTTGGACAATTTCACTCATGGGGGGTGGCATCCGGCTGAAAACACCCCAGTTTTCTTCATCATTGATTAATTCATAACGATGGGTGGGAAAAATGTCAAAACCTGTTAATCCGATTTGATCTGATTCATCCGGATCGGTGGCATTATAATTCGGTTCGCCGTTAGTGGGTTTCCCATCGCCTTCTCCGTCATCAGGACCATCATAATGAAGGTCGTAGGGCCCCACACCATCAGCACCTACATCATCATTTAACGGTTCATCCGGGTCCCATACCCCGTTTCCGTTCACATCGGTATAGGGCTCCCAGTCACAATCTTCATCATTTTCCCAATGAGGTCTTGGCTCATATTTATAAACCTTAATAAATTGTTCCACATTGTTGATGCCATAGGGATATTCATCCAGAAATTCACCGGGGCCATTGCTTTCCCGGGATTCATCCACCATTCCGTCGTTGTCATTATCTTTCCCGTCTGTATCAATGCCGGGGCTTTCCAAAAAAGCATAGCCTGCATAGCCGATGGGGCGCCAGTTTCCCGGTGTTCCCACCGCACCGGGAGGACCATAGGCAAAAGCAATATCCAGATCCAGGTCGTATTCGCCGATATTCTGCACATCGCTGCCCACGCCCCCGATACCCCAATCAATATACTGGGCAAAATAGGATTTTAAATAGTCTGTATTGGATTCATTGGTTATATCATAAAGCCAGAAAATACAATCTTCCGCAAGGACCTGGCTCCATTGAAATCCCCGGGCTTTTACGACAAGTCCTACACCACCCCGGGTGGAATCCCGGGAGTCGCAGTAGAAATTCATGAAAAGGTTGGGTTCTTTATCCGGATCATCATCGAAGACAAACACTGTTTCCAGATCGGCATTATAGATGCCTTTTCCGAAATAGCCGTTCCAGTGTCCGGCCCAGGACAAGGGTTTATCCAACCAGTAATCCGGCCAGGAATTGGGATTGTTGCTCATGGCCGGGGACGTGTTGGATTCTTTGTCCATATTAAACCAGTTAGGGCGGGCTTCGAATCCCCAGGGAACTCCCTCCGGGGAAACATCCACAAATTCCCGGTACTGGGTTTCCATGGGATGGATGATTTCTCCATTGCGGTTGGTTGTTTCCACCGAGACAATCAGGGTAATATCATCCAGATAATGCCGTTCCGGAGAGGGCCAGCATCCGGATGGATCATCAGGATAACTGCCCACTTCACAGTAATTCCAGAAAAGAGTATGGACCAGGTTTCCGTTCATCAGCCCACGCCGGCGCCATTCCCGGTGCCCCCTCATGGATTTTGGGGTCTGCCCCTGAAGAGGAAGCACTGCCAGGGTTAGAAAACATAAAACGACTGATAGAAAAATTGTGCGTTTTTTCATGGTGAATGTCTTCATGTTAATTCTCATCGTTTCTGATCAAAACTTAAAGAGCAGCCAATGATGACCTTTCGGGGTTCATCATAAAAATTTGGCTGTATATACCACTCTTCCTGGGTTTTATAACCACGGTACGTTTCAAAAATCATATCATAATTATAATCGGCTGTTCCACTGGAAGCATACACTTCCCGGTTGTTTTTGCGGTCCAGAAGATTGGTGATCTTCATAAAAGGTGAAATGATCCAGGTGTTAAAGTAAAAGTCTTTGGTCACGTTCAGATCAAAGGTCATGGTCATGGGCTTGCGTTCTCCGTTCAGAATCCGGTTATTGTAATAGGGAGATTCCCGGGTATAGGGAGTGCCACTGCCGATTTTTCCGATTAAACTGATGTGAAAGCCCATCTGTGTAGTCGTCATGGCCATGTTCAGAGAATGGGTTTGATCCCAATCCAGCGGTCTGCGCTTTTTTTCCGATTGAATGGGTGGATCAGATTCCTGATTTTTGGATTCATCCATTGGATCCGATGCATTTCCGGTGGCAGACTGATAGGTATAATCCACGGAAAAACCAACGGAACCCGGTTGTTGTTCAAGCATCTCAAGGGCAACGGTGATTCCTTTGACGTTGGCATAATCCCGGTTGATAAAACGCCAGAATTTTCCTCCATAGATATTTTGCATGGTAATCTGACCGATCAGATCACGGATATCCTTGTTATATCCGGTGATATCAATGGTCAGGTTGGACGTAATGGCCTGCTTGATACCAATCTCGTAACTGACGGTTTTTTCTGGTTTCAATTCGGCATTGCCCATGATATTGTACCGGCCCCGGGGCGGCTGATCACCTTTGAGCTGGATCAGATTAACTTCAAAATCGGGGTTGATATAAAGGTGCTCATAATTGGGAACCTGAAAAAAATGGCCATAGGAAAAATGGATCACCCCCTGATCGGAAATGGGATAGGCAATACCGAAACGGGGACTCCATTGATGAGATGTTTTGGCTTTCCGTTTGGGGGCTTCCTGGGTATCATAAAAATATTCCGGTACCTCGCCGTTGGGATCAAAATAATCCAGCCGGAGACCTATATTGATGATCATCTCCCCCAGCTCCAGTTTATCCTGAATGTATGCGGCGATTTCTACCGGTTCGCGGGTGTAGGAGTTGTTGTACCAGGAAGAATCGGAAGGAATGCGGATTTCATCATTTTCATCGAAATAGAGTTGATATTCATGGAGCCACAGACGGCACTGCTTATAACTCACGCCCAGGCCCAGGGTCTGATGTTGGGTGAACTGACTTCTCAGGTCTGCTTTTAAAATTCGGGTCCGGTTGTTCCGGAAATGATGCCACATCCGCATGCCACCGGTAGAAAATCCGTTGGAATTATTTTGTGTGAGGTGTTCTATGGCTACATAGCGGGGATCATAGGGATCCTTATAGACATACTGGCCGTATTCGGTAAACGATTCCGAGGCGTTGGCTGTAAGAAAGGTGGATTTCCCAAACATGCGGGTGTATTGAAGTCCATTCTGATAACTGTTGCTTTCATGATGATAATTACCGTCCGGATTGTACTTGAAAAGACGGTCAAAATCCCGGTGGTATTCATCTTCATAGAAAAAAGTATAATTGATTTTATCCCGTTGGGACAGTTTCATACTGATTTTTCCCTGAAGGGTTTTCATCTCGCTGGGATTCATGGGAACGTAGGCGCTGTCGCCGGTTGACTGGATGACATTTTCTTCAGGCTTGTCGGAAAAGGTTGAAAAATCCTGGGGACGAAAGATACGGCGTCCGTATTGCCATCCTTCATTTCTGTAAATCCTTCCCAGTATTGAAAAGGAGATTCGCTCTTTCATGAAAGGTAAAGGTCCGCTTAAACTCATTTGCAAGTTGGAGACGGAAAGGGGGTTGATATGATCGATATACATGAATGTTTTGGTGTGAGAACTTACATAATCACCAGAGAAAAGGGAGAGTTTCCCTGAATAGTACTGTTGTCCTTCCTTGGTTACGATGTTGACAATGCCGGACATAGCCTGGCCGTATTCGGCATTGAACGTTCCGCTGATGATTTCCACTTCCTGAATCATGTCACTCTCCACATCGAAGAGGTTTTCCCCGGAATAAGCATCATTCATGGGAATGCCGTCTACGATATACATCACTTCACCGGCCCGCCCGCCGCGGAAGTGCCCTTCCACCACTCCGGCCTGGAGATTCACAATATCACTGAGTGTCTGAACCTGAAGCTGTTCGATTTCGTCAGAGCTCACACGAAAAGAGGTAGAAGTGACGTCTTTTTTCACAGTCGGCATTTTGGCAATCACGACGACTTCCTGTCCGGCCAAAACCTCTGTCGTCAGCTCAAAGTCCAGAGGAGTGGTTAAATCAATCATCACCTGCACATTTTGCTGTATCATTGCCTGATATCCGATCATAGAAGCCCGGACCGAGTAGGTCCCAGGCATAATATTCAGTATGGTATAGTATCCATCCGCATTGGTGGCTGCACCGTATGAGGTTCCTTCTACGATGATATTTACACCGATTAAAGGTTCCCCGGTTTCTCCATCAATCACTTGGCCGGCAATTTTGCCGCTTGTTCCGGCGGACAGGATGGAACACCGGAGGATAAGAGCCAATATGGCAATTCGCAATGAGCGTCTCATGTGATAATCCTTCAACGATTTTAACAGGAATCCACCGGAGCGGCAAGCTCCGATGGATTCAGAGGAAAGAAAAACTAACGCAACAGAACCATCTTTTTCGTCAGGTGCTGTTCGTTTGTTTTCAGAACATAGAGATACATGCCGGAAGGTGCCAGGGCACCCCGGTCATTGGTAGCATCCCAGATCAGGGAATAGCTTCCAGGATTCTGTACGGCATTGACCAGCGTTTTGACATGTTGTCCCATGATGTTGTAAATATCGATGGATACATGTGTCTGACGGGGCAGGTCGTATTGAATTGTCGTCACGGGGTTGAAGGGGTTGGGATAGTTCTGGTGCAGGACAAAGTGTTCGGGAATTTCCGGAATATCTTTACCCTTGGGCTGAATGGCATTTCCGGGAGCTACTACCATTTTAACCACGCTGAAATCATCAAACCAGGCATTACCCGTCACCCAGTTGTTGAAGCGGGCCCGGACGGAGATACCGTTGGCATCATCAGCCGCTTTGTGGACCCCTTCATAGAGGCGCCATTCGGTGGTACTATCCCGCTGATCCACGTAGATAAAGCGGTCACCCTGTGCACTCCATTCGGTGTCGATATTGCCGCCGTGAGTGAAAAAGCAGAGGTTAATACCGCCATCATGATAGTCTCCGGTAGGATAGGTGAATTCGCCGGT
>LGGY01000039.1 GCA_001509335.1 Fidelibacterota bacterium 46_43 | reverse complement strand
AATCAATCAAATCAATCTTCCCAATCATCCCGGCTCTCGACTTGACTGCGACAAGATACAGTCACTGGGTTGGGCACCACCAGGTAACTGTATCAAGGTGCATTTTTCCATTCCATTAAAACCTTTTAATCTCATCCCGAATTGAATAATTTCACTCTATGAGTGATTTATACGAGATGACAGCAGATGACATTGCAAATTTTTTTGCCATGTTACCCGGCTGGGAAGAAAAATTCAAATATATCATTGATTTGGGACAAAAGCTTCCTCTGTATCCTGAAGAATATAAAAAAGATAATTTCCGGATTTTTGGCTGTCAAAGTCTGGTCTGGCTGAAAGCGGATTATAAGGATGGCCGGATTCATTTTGTCGCTGATGCAGATGCAGCTATTGTCCGCGGACTGATTGCCATTCTTATGGTGATCTACAATGATAAAACACCGGAGGATATACTCGGTTTTGATATCCACGCCTGGCTGGAATCAGTAGGACTCAGTACCCATTTAACACCTACCCGTAGCAACGGACTCCATGCCATGGTTAAAAGATTGCACGCTTTTGCTGAACAGGCACAAGAAAAACATTAATCAGGGAAGATACGTGTGTAGTTATCGAAGATCTTCCATGACTCATCATACGAGTTCTGATTGTGATTCTCTGTACAATGTAAACCTGAAACATATTAAAGTACTTGTATGAATACTGACACACACAACGGCTATATTATCATTCCGGCTTATAATGCGGAAAAAACCCTCCCTGAGTTATTTCAGCGGATCAGGGCATGTTGTTCCTTCCATATCGTGGTTGTGGATGACGGATCAAAGGACCATACCGCGCACATTGCAGACCAGGCAGGTGTCCACCTGATTCGCCATCCAAAAAATATAGGAAAGGGAAAGGCGCTCCAGTCTGGTTTTCAGTTTGTTTCAGAAGCCGGAGGGGACTTTGCTGTAACCCTTGATGCTGATTTACAGCATCCACCGGAAGCGATTCCAGGGTTGATCGTGAAATATACGGAAGCTCCGGGGACCTTTATCATCGGCAGGCGACAAAGGGATGAGAATATGCCTTTGCATCGCCAACTGAGCAATTATATTACCAGTTTTCTTATCAGTCGACGGACCGGAATGGCAATCCCGGATGTTCAGTGCGGTTTCAGACTGATACCTGGTAAGTATCTGCATCACTTATTCTCAGGTAGTAAAGGATTTGTATTTGAAGCGGAAATGGTGATCCGGCTGACAGACATCGGAGTTCCAGTGGATTTCTATCCGATCCCTACTATTTATTTGAAAGGTGGACACAGCAGTATTGCCCATGTCCGGGATACCCTGCATTTTATCAGCATGTTTACCCGCTCACTTTTCAGGAGATTTTCATGATGTGGAACAACCTTTGGCAACTGATTCTTGTGACTTTCCTTCCGTTTCTCGAACTTCGGGCCAGTATACCCTATGGCATTCTAAAACTGAATATGCCCTGGTTTGAAGTCTATCTCATCTGTATGCTCATCAATGTCCTCCTGGCACCTATCGTGTACTATATGCTTCACTGGTTTGTCGATATTGTGATTAAAATCCCCTATATGGGCAGACTCTATGATAAAATTGTCCTCCGGACACAGCGACGTATCCATGACAAGGTGGAGAAATACGGGGAATGGGGACTTGCTCTCTTTATCGGAGTTCCTCTGCCCGGATCAGGTGTATATACCGGCGCCCTGGCAGCCTTCCTCCTGGGTGTCCCCCCGCGAAAATTCATGATTGCTGTTATCTGGGGCGTCCTGATTGCCGGTACAGCCGTTCTTATCGTGACACTCACAGGGATCGAATCCCTCCAGTTCTTTCTGAAAAAAGTCTGACAACTGATAAATTCCCAATTCCATGTGCAATTTTCTTCTTTCAGTTTGTAAACTAACTTTATAAACTATAGTGATAAAAGATATAATGAGAAAAGGAAGAATATGGAGCTATTGAAACAGATTGAAGAACTGGTGGTGCGTGGGCACATTGATGCCGATTCCCGTTATCCCAAAGATTTATCCGGTCAACCCGGTGTCCGTGAAAAAGTGGCAGATGCCCTGGAGAAAGGAATATCTCCTCAGGATATTTTAACGAACGGACTCATCAGCGGGATGAAAATTGTAGGCGAGAAATATGAAAAGAACGAGATATTCGTCCCCGAGATGCTTTTTTCAGCCAAGGCGATGAAAAGTGGTTTGAATCAGATTCGTCCCATGTTGGTAGGTGATGTAAGTGTCCGTGTGGGGACCGTCATCCTAGGAACCGTCCAGGGGGATATGCATGATATCGGAAAAAATCTCGTAGGTATGATGCTGGAGGGAGCCGGTTTTGAGGTGATTGATCTGGGGATTAATACGCCGGTCTCAAAATTTGTGGAATCCGCACGACAACATCCGGAAGCGGTTATTGGTATGTCCGCTTTGCTCACTGTGACCATGAAAAATATGAAAACGGTCATCGAGTCCCTTCGGTCCAACGGGCTGGAGAATAAAGTCATGATCGGTGGTGCACCTGTTACACAGTCTTTTGCCGATGAAATTGGGGCTGAAGGATATTCTCTGAATGCCAACCAGGCCGTCTCCCTGGCCAAAAACCTGATGTCAGCCTGATAGAGAATATGATGTTTGAACATCTTCGAAAAATTGATTTTGAACGTCTGGATAAAACCCTGAGAAATCAAAAAGCCGATGCCATCCCCCTGATTGAATTGGGAATCCATCCGGATATCAAAAGAGAAATCACCGGGAAACCGGTAGTGACGGTCCATGAAGATATTCAATTTATGCGTTCCCTGGGGTATGACTTTCTGAAGGTTCAGCCCCGTATAGACCTTGAATTGAACCGAAAAAAGGCGGAGGATGAGTCCAAATCAACGGACAGGTCCTGGTCGTCGGAACATGACAGCCTTGTGAAGGATTGGGAGAGTTTTGAAGCCTATCCTTTTCCAAAACGGGAAGATATCAATTACAGCCGCCTGGAAGAAGCCGGAAAGCTTATTCCTGATGATATGGGAATCATTGGCCAGTATGGGGATATTTACACCTCCGTCTGGGAAACCATGGGTTTTGAGACTTTTTCCATGCTCATGTATGAGGAACCGGATCTGGTGGCTGAAATGTTTCGCCGGATTGGAGATGTGATTTACAGTATGTTTGAAGTGATGGCCCAGATGGATTTCGTGAAAGTTTTGTGGTATAGTGACGATATTGCCTATTCTTCCGGACTCATGGTGGATCCTGATTTCCTTCGGGAACATTTTTTCCCCTGGCTGAAGAAAATCGGGAAACTGGCTACAGCACGAAATATTCCCTTTATCTATCATTCCGACGGGGTTTTGTATGATGTTATGGAGGATATCCTGGATTGCGGCGTGACGGCACTTCATCCCCTGGAACCCATCTCGATGGATATTGGTGAATTAAAGAATCGCTACGGCGATAAAATCGCACTCTGTGGTGGTATCGACGTGGATCAACTGGCCCGGGCATCCACAGATACTATCCGCAACCTGACCCGGAAATATATTCGAATCGCCGGTAAAAACGGAGGATGGGCTGCCGGTTCTTCTAATTCAATTACTGAATATATGAAAACCGAAAACGTTCTGGCCATGATCGAAACCGTCCTGAAAGAAGGGTCCTATTAGGAAGAAAGAGGTGAAAAACTTCATCCTGAACCTCAGCCCGGTTTGATGAAGGTATAGGGAAAGAACTTAAAAAAGGTAGTATCAAATGAACATACTCGATCAAGTCCATGTGAATTATAAAGAAGGCCGGCGCATTCTGGCTCCTTTGCTGGGTTTTCCTGCTGTGAAACCTGCTGGGACTTCGGTCAAACTGGCTCAGCAGAATGCGGGAGAACACATGAAGGTGATGCAGCGGATTGCGGAGAAATGGCACCCCGATGTGGTTTTTACCCTTATGGATCTCTCTGTGGAAGCCAGTGCCCTGGGCCGTGAGACCCTTTTTCCGCCGGATGAAGCAGCGACAGTTGTAAATTTTGAATATGACAAAGAACAGGATTTACCCCTTTTGCAAGGCATAAATATTCTGGAAGATGGACGACTCCAGTCCTATGTGGAAACTCACAAACGTATGAAACGCGATTTTCCCGCGGATATTATCCGGGGTGCTTATGTCACAGGACCTTATACCCTGGCTGGACTCATTATGGGTGCTGAAAGTGCAGCCATGGAAACAATGATGGATCCGGAAGGATTTCATGCCCTGTGTGCCGTGTGCACGGATAAGATTTTAGACTATACACAGGCTATGATAGAAGCCGGCGCCCACGTAATTGCGGTCCTCGAACCCAGTGCTATGATGCTTGGACCGGAACAATTCCGGGAATTCTCAATGGATTATACCCGGAAAATCATTGATGTGTGCCATCAGCATGATGTGGGAATGGTTTATCACATTTGCGGCAATACTGAACATTTACTGGAATCCCTGAATGATTCGGGAGCGGATGCCCTGAGCCTGGATTCGGATGTCAACTTCCCCCAAGCTGCTAAAATTATCCGTGAAGATATGATACTCATCGGTAATGTATGTCCAACCGGCACGATCATGACCGGTCATCCTGAAAGTGTCCAAAAAGAAGTCCAAAAACTTCTGGAGGATATGAAGGACGTACCCAATTATATTCTCAGTACCGGTTGTGACCTCCCACTTGAAGTGCCTGAAGAAAATGTGACAGCATTTATGCAAACGGGAAGGAAATAAATCCCGTTCATTCACTTTCAAATAATCCAATTCCTTTTTTAATCCTTGAGATTAATGGATATCCAAAAGTCAGGATGGTTGATGGGAGTATCTTTCTGCCTTAACAGTCCATATATCATGCCTGCAAGTGTCCCGACTGTCAGTAAAAGCGGTATGGCTATGGGTGATGTTTCACTATCGTAGATGACACCTTTCGATGCCAATAATATGGCGTTGGAAAAGAGATGAACAATCATTACAAGAATCAGGGATTCACTCCAGATATAGAGAAGTATATAGGCGATGAAGGTGATAAAGAGGTATCCTGCAGCATAGCTGTGGACAATTTCGGGGAAGATGGCAGGAAAAAGGGTGTGGTATACTGTGAATAATACTCCGTTGATGAACAATGACCACCACAGGCCGTACCTTTTTCTGAATGCAGGGAATAGTAACATGGCAAAGAGAGGATAATAAACTACCTGAATCAGCAGTGTTTGGGTAAGATGTCCAAAAAATGTACTCCAGTTCAATCCGATCATTCTGATGATCGTCAGATTGTCATAGTTCATGAGTACAAACCAAAGAGCAAGAAAAAAGATAACATGGAGGGGATTTTTGTTTTTCGGCCAGAAAGCATAAGGAAGTCCCCACCGTGATGCCATGCGAAATGGCATATAAATCCCGAAAAGAGCAAGTCCAAAACCGGCCAGGAGGATATAGGCTCCCACTTGATACCAGGGATTTCCCAGAGATAAGGCCTTTTCAAGTCCCAGATTTCCCAGGTATACCGATATCCCGGATAAGATAAATATAGACAAAGCAGAACGGATTTTCTTTTTTTCGTCCATAATGGCACCTCACTATTTTAAAAAGACAAGCCGGATTGTATTGTAACCCTGGGGGGATGTCAGCCGGGCGATGTATACACCGCTCGTGACGGTATGTCCCTGCATATCTGTTCCATCCCAATGAATTTCATGAATTCCGGCTGTGTGCAACCCATCCTCCAGAGTTTTTACATGCCGTCCCCGGATATCGAAAAGATCCAGGCGGATATTGGCTGATTCGGTCAGAGGATTCGGATAGGCACGGAGGGTGAATGCTCCGGGGTGCGATTCTTCCGGATCCAGGGCCGTGGATGTAAGCGTAAATGTCCAGGTATACACACTTTCAAATCCTGCCAGATTCCGAACCCTTACTTCGGCTGTATAGTCACCGGGTTCCAGGGGTGTTTCGGCAATCCGGCGGATTTCACGGGTATTCCAACTGCAATCGGCATTGATATTTACACCGTTCAGGCTTAAAAAGACTGAATCCGTATTTACCTTATCAATTGTCTCTCTGAATTTGGCAAAAAGAACCGGGGTTGTACTGTTTATCGTCGCGTCCATTTCCGGAGCCGTGGCGTATACATGGGGATAACCGATGACTTTTACCTTTTTCTGATACACGTTGTTGGTAAGACGTATCTCGCCGAACACTGAATCGACAGGGACTTCCACCGTAAACAAATAGGTGTCACTGACCAGAGAGTCCGGGAGTTGCAAATAATGTTTAAAATGCATTTTACTATTGGGGAACATAGATTTAATAATTTCAGTATAA
>LGGY01000190.1 GCA_001509335.1 Fidelibacterota bacterium 46_43 | reverse complement strand
GGGACAGGCCGCGGCCTGTCTGAAGTTGGCGTCGCTGCGCTCCTGGCGAATCAATCCAATCAATCGAATCAATCTCCCGATCTATTCAATCATCCAATCCAATCAATCTATTCAATCGAATCAATCTGCTGTCGACTGTCCACTGCCCACTGAAAAAGTGACGCATAACGCGTAACGCGTGACAAGTGGTCCAATCATCCAATCAAACCAATCGAATCAATCATTATAAGAAGCTGGAAGTTATGTCGCTTCGCTCCTGACGAATCAATCCAATCAATCAAATCAATCTCCCAATCTATTCAATCATCCAATCAAATCAATCCCCCAATCAAATCAATCTATTCAATCGAATCAATCTGCTGTCGACTGTCCACTGTCGACTTTCTAGCCGTCACTTCGCTGATCCCATTTTACAGGCCAGGCAATCATTGGGGGGGCTCCTACGCCTTTATCTACCTCATGCCATCGTCTCGTACCCTCTCCTCATCGTCACATCAAACCTTCGTCTCCTCGCCCCTTCATTTCTCCAATTCTCCATTCCCAATTCTCCATTCTTCTCCCTAACTTATATCGTAATATATGAGGGTTTATGTCATTTCTCTGGCCTGGTATCCTTGTGCTTCTGGCGGCGGCAGGTATACCGGTTATCATACATCTCCTGGGAGAACGGCGGTACGAGAAGGTCTATTTCAGTTCAATCCGTCTTTTAAAACAAATCGAGACCGATTCCCTTCGAAAAATACGGCTGCGGCAATGGATAATTCTCATCCTTCGGACACTGGGCATTCTCTTTTTGATTTTGGCTCTGGCCGGACCTTTTGCCGGTGGATGGCATCTGGGCGGACCCGGTGAAGGACTCATCCTTGTGGATCATTCTCCCAGTGCCCGCTTTCACAAAGACTTTGAAAACATAGTCAGTACCCTCCAATCTGAATTCCCCGGCTGGGATACACTCCGGGTGTATGAGAAAATGTCACCCCAAGCACTTACACGAAAACTCCAGCGTGCCCGTCCCCCCGAACATCTCTTCTTCCTGACCGACCTCCAGGCCAATGATGCTATGCCCGTCTTTTTAAATACCCTTCGGGAACATGTGGATGACCCCGTAATTCTTGCCTTAAATCCTTTCAGGGAAAGGTCTTGGATCCAATCCCTGGAGATCCCCGCCCGCTATTTTCCCGCCGGTGATTTTATCCCTGTCCGTGCCATTTTAGCCATCCCTGAGGAACGGCATCCCCTGGCCTATCTCACTGTCAATGGAAAACGAATTGCCCAGACCCGGCCTGATGAATCAGGATATGTGGAATTTTCTTTCCTGGCTGAATCGCCCGGTCATTATCATGGAATGGTGAAAACCGAGGAATCGGATCATCCTTTTAACCAGCGCTATTTTTCCCTGAACGCAGGAGAGAAAATATCCATTCTTCTGGTGGAAGGGGAGGATTCCTATCTGCTTCCCGCCCTGGGAGCCCTTCTCACAGTGGATGTGGAAGCGGTCAAACCGGATCTTTTTCCCGGTAGCCCCCTGGAAAACCGGGATTTACTCATAGTCGACGGCCTTCATCCTCTCCCGAAAGCTCAGATGGCCCGTATCCGCCGCTTTGCCCAACACAAACCGGTCTGGATTGTGATGGACCGCCGGCCTGATCCTGCCTGGAAAGAGATGCTTGCACTACAGGATGCCCGGGAGTATACACTTTCTGAAGGACAGTTCCGGATCACAGAAAGGGCTGAAAAAGCAGATCCGGTATTTTCAGAGCTTCCCGGTTTTTCCGTCTCCCGGTATTTTTCCATCCTGGCGGATACGTCTTATCAACCAATTCTGCGCCTGAACGATGGAAAACCCTTTTTATACACCCTCCGGGAAAACAATCTCTACATTCAAACATCTCCCTTTCGGCTGGCAGACAACCTAATGGGGACACATCCCCTTTTTACCCGCGCCTTAAAAACGTTTCTCTTTTACTTTACAGGGGCCACCCGTCAGGATATACTGATTGGCGATCCCATTCCCATTCATCAGGCAGGCGATGAAATCGTCCGTCCCGACGGACACCGCGTGAAGGTTCTGAAACCCTATACCGGAACGGATATCCCCGGCATATATACCCGGGTAAGCAATGGCAGTCAGGTCTATTTCGCCGTGAACTGGCCCGAAAGTGAAACGAAAAGCACTGTTTTGGAATCCCCTCTCCCCGGGATGCAGATTATTCCGGCACAGAACGATGAAATCCGGGCTTTCCGTGAATCTCTCAAAGGGCGGTCCCTTACACCCCTTTTCTTTTTGCTTACGGCCCTCTGCTGGGGAGGGGAATTCTTTCTGATGATACTGAATATGAAAAAACGAGGAAAAACAAAAAATATATGACAGATGTTAATAATCGAAACGATACAGAGAAAGTCCTTTTAGTGGCAGTGGAACTCCCCGGCGCCGGTGAAAAGACCGAGCGGTCGCTTGAAGAACTTTCCCGTCTGACGGAAACTGCCGGTGGTGAGGTTGTGGATACGCTTGTCCAGGCACGTCCTACCCTCCATTCCATCCACTACCTTGGGAAAGGGAAGCTCCAGACCCTGAAAAATCTCTGTGAAGAGCTGGGGGTTGAGACGGTCATTTTTGATGATGAACTGGATCCCGGTCAGGCGAAGGCTGTCCAGAAAATTCTGGGGGATGGATTGAAAGTCCTGGACCGGAGTGCATTGATTCTGGATATTTTTCAGCAACATGCCCGGACACGGGAAGCCAAGACCCAGGTAGCCCTGGCCAGGGCCGAATACTTGTTACCCCGCCTGACACGCCAATGGACCCACCTGGAACGCCAGGCCGGTGGTATCGGAGGAGCACGAAGGGGACCCGGAGAAACCCAGATTGAAATTGACCGTCGCCTTTTAAGGGATCAGATTAAAAAATTGAAAAAAGAGCTGGAAAAAATAGCCCTGCAGCGGAGTACACAACGAAAATTTCGTCATGAATTTTTTAATGTAGCCCTGGTGGGATATACCAATGCCGGAAAATCCACCCTGATGAATACTCTTACGGATGCCGGGGTAGATGTAGAGGATCAGCTTTTCAAAACCCTGGATACCACCGTGCGGAAAATGACGATGCCCAACGGGCGGGAAGTGTACCTGAGCGATACGGTGGGCTTTATCCAGAAACTCCCACACCAGCTTGTGGCCTCTTTCCGGAGTACCCTGAAAGAAGCAGAATCCGCCGATCTCCTGATCAAACTGGTGGATATTTCCGATCCTGATTTTCGTCGTCATCTGGCAACTATCGACCGGGTACTGAAGGATTTTGAAATTCCCGAAAAACGCTTTCTCACGGTGTTCAACAAGGCCGATCGTGTACCGGAAAGCATGAATGTTACCCTTGTGAAGCGGGAATATCCTGATGCGGTGTGGATTTCGGCAAAGGAAGCCATCGGACTGAGCCGGCTTATCAAAGAGATCCAGTCCAGAATGGATGAAAATACCATTATCCGGACCGTGGACATTCCCCACCAGGCAGGTGATATCATCGCAGCGCTTCATGAACATACACGGATATTAAGCCAGTCCCATGAAGAAGATGTGACCCGCTTTACCCTCCAGGCAGACCGGGACATCTGGGCTTATCTGACAAAAAAATTCCATTTGAAAGGTGAATAAACTGTCTGGCTGAAAGAGGCTTTTATGGGGTGGTCACTTCCATTCCCCGTTCAGGTTCCAATCTGTGCCGGATGTGCTTTTATCCCGAAAAAATATTTTAAACTGATGAACGCCGGGAAAGGGTTTAATGGATATCTCTTTTTCAGGATAGAGCCAGGTGAGTGTGTCTGTTTTCACCACTGTAAAGACAGCACCCCGGCTGTCCCGGATATCCCCTTCCACCGGAATCACTCCCCGGGTCATCAGGATGGGCAGGCGGCCTTCTGTAAGAATCTCTGCCTTATCCCGCCAGTGTGTCAGTATGGATTCAAATCCAGAACGGTCCAGTTCAGGCCACAGGAGGATTTTATCCGCCCCCCAATCCGTTAACTCCTGAAAAGCCATGGAATTGGCCACCGGCAGGGAAAATCCCCCATGAATATGTATCCCTGAAAATTCTTTAAGCAGTTCAAATCCATACAGCGAACTTACCCGGAAAGTCTGCGTGCCGGATTGGATCGCCTTTGTGATTGACTGTCTCAAAGCCTGAAGTCGTGTTTCCGGACAGAAAAGGGGTAATAACCGTTCATGGGCCGGTGCCGGATCATCAAGATCCCGGATAATCCATACATCCCCCGGATCTTGCTCTCCCTGGGAGAAATATACACTGGTGACAGGTTCGGACCCCGTGTTTTCCAAGGGTTTGCGTGAAAATTCAGGGATATTTTTTCTTTTTTGGGATTGATACGCCGCCAGGGATTCATTGAGCAGGCCGGCCAATGACTGCCTCAGTGACCGAAGCGTTTTATTCTGGATAAAATAGTCCCCATCCAGGATCACGGTAAGATCCAGGAGGCCGATTCCGTCCACACTCAGTTTTAGAAATTCGGTTTCCAAATCCTGTCGGACGACGGGATGTTTTTTGGCTTTTTGTACATCACCGGAGAGCATGATGGAATGGGGGAGATGTGGGTCTGTGACCCGGGCCCGGAGCCCACCGGGATGAATCCGGATCTCCAGGCGGATCCAATGGCGGATTTCCGGGATTTTATCCATATTTATCCGGGGATACTTGACGGGACTCCCGATGCGGAAAACCTTGCCTTTTTGGGGAATTGCTTTATCGCAGTGAATAAAAAGACGGGCGTTTTTATCACTTCTCCGAACCGGTGTAGTGTCCTCACGCATCAGGGTCACAATGAAAGAGGGACCTTCTTCACCGGATGCCGGTTGGACCCGGAGCTTATCCCCTATGAAAATCCGCCGGGATGTCTTCATCTCAAAACCGTTAGGCCGGACAGATATTACATCCCCCACCCATTGACCCCGGCTCCCCATGGAATCGTAGTTGATAACCGATTTCATGGCTTTTTGAGTGAAAAAACCCGAAGACCATTCCCGGCCTGAAGCCCGGTTCAGAATATTCCGGGCTTCTTTCAGTACTACGTGCTCTTCACCTTTGGGCGTGTCAAGCATCAGCCGGTAGGCATCCACAACAGAGCGTACATAATCGGCTTTCCGCAGACGTCCCTCAATTTTCAGGGAGGTAATACCCATCTTTTTCAATTGGGGAATGAGATCCAGGGTGCATAAATCTTTGGTGGAAAAGAAAAAGCCATTCCCATTCGGTGTAAAATAGCGCCGACGGCAGGGTTGTTTGCACTTACCCCGGTTTCCGCTCCATCCACCCATCCAGGAAGAAAAAAGACACACTCCGGACAGACTGCAGCAAAGGGCCCCGTGAATGAAAACTTCAAGCTCAATATTTGAATGGCGTTGAATCAGTGCCAGTTCTTCCAGGGTGACCTGCCGTTCCAGAATCACCCGGCTAATCCCCTTGTCTGCCAGAAAATTGACACCGGCTGAATTGTGGACCGCCATCTGGGTAGAGGCATGGATGGGCAGTTCCGGGTAATGCTCCCGGATTAGACGCAAAATACCGAAATCCTGAATAATCACCGCGTGGGGACGGAGTCCGGACATAAGGCTGAGGAAATCCGTTACATCCGACAACTCACGGTCCATAACCAGAGTGTTCAGGGTTAGGTAGACCTTTTTCCCGTGTGTCCGGGCATAGGCCATTAACCTGGCAAAATCTGTTTCTGAAAAATTGTGGGTCCGCTCCCGGGCATTAAAACGTGAAAGTCCGCCATACACCGCATCTGCACCGCTTTCAAAGGCAGCCAGGGCTGTCTCCAAATCCCCTGCAGGAGCCAAAAGTTCCGGTATTGTGTGCATGACGGAATTTAAAAGCTTTGTGGGGAATTGAGAATGGAAGAATTGGGAAAACGGAAGGTACGAGTGGACGAGGGTGCAAATAGTC
>LGGY01000189.1 GCA_001509335.1 Fidelibacterota bacterium 46_43 | reverse complement strand
TATCTAAACGAAATCATATATCCCATCTCTCCTATAATTCCGGAACTAAATCAAAAAAATCCTATTCATCCTATTAAAGAAGTCAGAATCTGGAAGTTGAAAGTTAGCGTCGCTGCGCTCCTGGCGAATCAATTCAATCAATCTAATCAATCGAATCAATCTGCTGCCGACTGTCGACTGCCGACTGTCGACTGCTTTTCACGGAGCAGGCCAATCGAATCAATCCACTCTGTGTTCTCAACTCCCTCTGGGGGAAGTCTCTCCTCGTTATTCTTCACGCTTCACGCATTACTTAATCTCAACTCTTCGTTCCCAAAGAAGTATCAGGCTCAACCGGTCTGAGAAATTTCAAGCCGTAAAAATAAGGTCTGGGTGTGATAAGAGGTTTGGGTTTGCGGAAGAGTCGGATTTTTTTTTCTTTCAATTGTGTGTTATAATATCGAATTCGTGGATTTTCAATTTCAGCTTTTGTATTGTATTCACGGTTTTTCTCATTCCTGGCCAGGGATTGATGTACATATTCCATGAGAGGTTGTTTAATCACCTTTGGAGGGGTGGAATGTATTAAGTTTACAAGACCATCCTCATCAACAATAATCAAACCGTAATGACCGATCCACCGACCGTTTTCGAAACCACGCACAACAAAGACCAGATCCCCGGTTTTTAAAAATTTGGAGGCCTCTTCAATATTTTTTGCCGGGACATAAGTCCAGGTGAGGGAATCTTTGGGAATATCCGTTTCCAAATGATACCGGCTTTTAAAGAAACGCTGTTTGTCATACCGGATGGTATCCGGGAGTGTTTGTACACCCAGGCTGTCTGTAATATCATGTATCAGCCAGGCATTATTGGGCAGCCAGTCATAAAGAGCATAGTGATTCCTTTTTATCACACTGATCTCTCCATCCTGAAAACGTAAACGCATCAATGTATTAAAAAAGGATGGCCAGTCCCGGGAAAGTGCCATGGCATAGACATGTTCGGTAAAAACGACACAGTCACTACGGTCTAAAACATACAAAGGCTGGGGATCGTAAAGTTCAAAGGGAAACTCCCCCAGAAGGTATAATTCGTACGGCTGATTGATATTTTTCTCAGCCAGATGCCGAATTCGTTCCTGAAAATCCGGTTCTGTATGGTAAAGCCACTTGAGATAGATATCCGTTTCATATTCATTAAACGTATACAGTGGACGGTTTTTTAAATCCTCAAGGATCTGACTATCCAAAGAATCAGGTGATAAATTTCCCCGCCAGGTTTCACGATTCAGTTGATATCCGGTGCTGCAGGACATGTGGAGAGAAATTGTCAAAGCAAAGATGAAGATTTTTCGCATATGGGTTTCCCATTTTGTAAATTTGATTTAATAGTATACACAAATCAGCCCGGGAATAGAACAGGAAAAGCCATGAGCAATACACGACGGAAAGCGATCACCCGCGCAGGATATATTTCCATCGCAGGAAATCTCCTGTTATTTGTTATTAAATACTGGGGAGGACTTGTCAGTGGTTCTGTAGCTATCATGGCCGATGCCTGGCATACATTATCTGATTCTCTCAGTTCTCTGATTGTATTGATGGGTGCCAGAATTTCATCAAAACCCGCAGATAAAGAACATCCTTTTGGACACGGCCGCGTTGAGCTCATTGCAGCAATCCTCATTGGCATGATGCTGGTGGGGGTATCCTGGGAATTTTTCACCAAAGCCTATGAAAATATATCATCCCATACCGCTGTTCAGTATGGCTGGATCTCTATTATGGTCGTTTCTTTATCCATTATTTCAAAAGAACTTATGGCTCAGTACGCCTTTTATATCAGCCGAAAAACTGAGTCGGAATCAGTCCGGGCTGACGGCTGGCATCACCGAAGCGATGCATTATCCTCATTCATCATCCTTGTGGGAATTTTTGTAGGACCCTATGTCTGGTGGATAGACAGTTTGCTGACAGCAATTGTTGCGCTTTTAATCCTTCACTCCGCCTATGGAATCATCCGAGATGCCTCTTCACGTCTTATAGGTAATCCCCCCTCTCCCAAAACCATCGAACAGGTCCGGAAAATCGGTAAAAAAGTCTGCCAAAAAGAGCTGAATATACACCACATTCACATACATGAATATGGGACACACCGGGAGATGACTCTTCATATTGAGTTACCCGGTGAATGGACGCTGGATCACGGACATGGAATTGCCGATGAACTGGAAGCAACCATTCGGAAAGAATTGGATATCGAAGCGACAGTCCACATCGATCCCTCAAACTAAAATTACTAAGAGATCTTTAACTTATTCTCATTTTCCACAAATAAATCATACTGAAACCCCTCAGGAAAATGATACCACACCAGCTGAGTATCTGCATAAAAATACAGGGCGATCTTCATTTGGAAAATACCGGGCTGATACAAGGCGGAAATTGAGAAGTGTAAAAACCGGTGCCGTAAAGAACGCCGGAATCGTTGCGACATCCACCGGATCCAAGTCCCAAAGGTTTGAGTGTAGAGCTCGATAAGTTGCCTGGAAAAAACAACAGATGAATTTGAGCGGACAAATCGGTAATCAACGCAAAACTCAACACTCTAAAAACTTAAAACTCCAACTCATAACACTCCGCTCTAAACTCTTCATATATTTCCCCCATAAAAATACATCCCCAACCCAATGGTAAAAATAAGATCTCCCCACAGAGCATGTTCCAGAACCGAGGCTGCTGTGGAACGGGTTCGTGCATAAGTATTTGCAAAGAGAAATCCGCCGGCAAAACTCAGGACCGGAGCAATCCAGTTACAAAAGAACAGGTGGTACATTCCAAATGCCACCGCACTGGCCGTGATCATTCCATATTTTCCAGAAAAAACAGATTGATAACGGTGAAAAATAAAGGTACGGAATATCAATTCCTGGGGATAGACAGAAACCAATGGATACATAATCATGACCATAAGCCAAAATCCGGGCATTTCCTTTGGAAAAGCAAGAAAAAGGTCCGGCAAAAAGAAATAAGTCAATAGCCCCAACAATAATGCACCGGGGATGAACCGGAAAAAAATCCTCTTGATTTCTTTTTTATTTAGGCGGCCTTTCCACAAACTATGACGATCAAAATCCGAATCTTTCTGTAATTGTTTAAAGAGGATATACGACGTAATCAGAAGCACCGGGATGATTAGGCGGCCGACAATGTGATTGATAAAAATGAGCATGACAGGGATGAAGATAAATAAAATCAAAAAATCTGCAATTCTTCTGTTTTTTCTGTTCATCAGAGTTCTGCCTGTTGAATACATTGGGGATTGTCATGCTCAGGTGAATTCACAATCGTTGAAACTGGATGGATCCGGGTTTTAACATCCGGTTTTTTTAGATCCTCTGGTGACAGGTCACCTTCTATCCAAGGTTGAATTTGTCCAGGATTCAGTAAAGCAGGCATGCGTGTGTGTATACGGGACAAATGATCCCGGGCATCAGTTGTGATGATGGTAAATGTGTATAACGGGGACATATCCACCGTATTCCATACATCCCAAAGACCTGCCAGGGGCAGGACAGATCCCTTTGCGGGGTAAATGTACCACGGCTGTTTACCGGAGCTGTTTTGTTGCCATTCAAAATAACCACTGCTCAATACAACACCCCGATGATGAGAAACAAGATGACGGTAAGCCGGTTTTTCCCGGAGGGTTTCGATGCGGGCATTGATCATACGGGAAGCAAAACTTTCATCTTTTGCCCATTTTGGAACGAGTCCCCACCGGAAAGCATCAAGAGATATTCGTTTTTCCTCTTTCCATAAAACCGGCGCATATTGCATGGGTGCCACATTATAGCGGGGCAATGCCAAAGGATAACGGTACTCAAACCAATTCCCTCCGTTCAGTTCTTCAATAATAATATCCTTCGTAAATGCCAGAGCAAAGCGACCGCACATCTTACTCTCCTTTCAACCAATCATCTATAAAGCGGTATAACTGTGGATCCTCCTGTCCCAGACGCCAGAAACAAACACCCTGCAATCCCAATTCATCGATGATATCCAGTTTTTTCCGTACACTCAGGCCGTCTTCAAAATACACCGCTTCACCCTGAATGTGGAAAAAAGGCAGATGATCAGCATTTCTTTGGACATGAGATTCAGGCAATCCGGCCTCTTTCAGAATATCCACTACCTCAGTCCAGAAAAGAGCATGTTCTCCGTCCACCTTACCCCGATGTCCGTATAAAGGCAAGGCCATGACCAGTTTTTCAGGTGGAATGCCTCCCAAATCACTTATAGCAAAGCGCATGACATTCCGGACCCAGGTATAATCGGAATGATGGGGTGGTATAGGTTTACCCCAGTGATTATCATAACACATGATTCGGACAATATCCGCTGCTTCTCCAATAGCCTGGTAATCCTGTCCGCCACCGGATTGAAGTTTGGGCTGAAGGGTCACCGACAAGAAAAGTCCGTATGAATGAAGCGTGTCTGCCAATAAGCGGACAAAAGTCGTAAAATCGTTCCTATCTGCCGGATCAATCCCTTCAAAATCCAGATCCACTCCTTCAAAACCAAACCATAACATTTGCTGGGCAATGCGATGGATTTGCCTGACCCGGATCTCCGGATTGCGAATCATATCCCGGACAATGGGGGATCTGTAATCTGCTCCCAGTGAAGGATAAACGGCAATGGAATGCTGATAGGCTACTTGCTGGACAGAGCGGACCTCCCGGTCCGGATTCCAGTGGATACGACCTTTATCCACTATCCGGTATGCCATCGGTGAAATGTGAGTAAAAAGAGAAGCATGGTTTGTAAAACTCTCAATCCCCTCCCTGAAAACCGGCGTACTGATCCACGCACTCACAGTTTTTCGCTGCTGTTTGATGGGAGAAAGGTAAAAATCTGAGCTCACGTTACCGGATGGTATTTTGATTCGTCCGCTGCTTTTATAGCCGACCCGGTTACATGTGAGAAATTTCCGTTCAGGGCCATCCGCGATCTTAAAAAAATACTCTCCGTCATCCTGTATTCTATGCCTGCTCACAATCGTATCCTGTCTAAAGAGGGTCACAACCGCTCCAACTGGCCCATTCCCACGGATTTCAACCATCGTTTCACTCCAGACCGATGTGAAACAGCAAAATATCAACAAAAAGAAAACAAAAAGGTGTCTTTTGAAGTTTGTCATATAAGATAATATATAGAAGAGATACAAATAAGTCACGTAACTTTGAGATCTTGACATTTTCTTTTAGATTGCGCCCAATACAAGGAGTCAGGATGTCACTTTTCGCTTTGTTTGTGATTGCTATCGGACTCGCCATGGATGCCCTGGCTGTCTCGGTATCCGGCGGCTTAAATCTGGGAAAACATCACCTTGGAAAATCCCTGAAGATGGCGGTATTTTTCGGTTTTTTTCAGGCCGTCATGCCGGTGATCGGTTACTATGCGGCTATTGGATTCAAATCCTATATTGAGCAAGTGGATCACTGGATTGCTTTTGGTCTTCTTTTCTTTATTGGTCTGAAAATGATATGGGAGGCTTTTCACGAAATCCCTGAGGATCAAAAAACCGATTATTTTGAAATCCGGACCCTGTTACTTCTTTCCATTGCCACCAGCATAGATGCCCTGGCAGTTGGCATCAGTTTTGCCTTGCTGGATATACACCTGTTGACTGCCGTACTGATGATTGGAATAACAACCTTTATCCTCTCCTTTCTGGGAGTCCTTATCGGCTGCCGCGTAGGATGTCATTTCAGTCGCCGGGCCGATATTGTGGGGGGTGTGATTCTGATTGGGATAGGACTTCATATCTTAATAGAACACACGATGGTGTGAGTGATGAATGATAAATGATGAATGATGAATTGGCTGTATGAGAGTTCCAGGGGAAAGAATCTATGTCCTGACACAGAGCTGTTGGTTATCCACTGCCGACTGAAAAAGTGACGCGT
>LGGY01000188.1 GCA_001509335.1 Fidelibacterota bacterium 46_43 | reverse complement strand
AACGAGGGGATCAGCGGCGTGAGGGTTATCAAAGCCCTTTCTCGAGAGGACTCCAACCTTGGAGAGTTTGCTGTTTTAACCGACGGCATGTATGATGCCAGCTTCAGGGCAGCCTGGCTTTCAGCCTTGTTCCTGCCAACGGTGCAGGTGATCAGCGCTATTGGGTTGGGTATTGTGCTCTGGCGAGGCGGCATGCAAGTTCAGATCGGCAATATGACCATCGGTGGTATTCAAGCCTTTGTTTCCTATATCACCTTCATCATGTGGCCCATCCAGGACATCGCCCGTGTTTATGCACAAATGCAAAACGCAGTTGCATCAGCTGAACGCATTTTCGGATTGATAGATACGGAGCCGAGTGTTAAGAACCGATTGATCACCGTCGAAACAGAAAACATTGAAGGCGATATTCGTTTTGAGAATGTGCATTTTTATTATGAAGAAGATGATCCCGTCATTAAAAACCTGAATTTTGAAGTCAAACATGGCGACATGATTGCCCTGGTTGGACCGACAGGCGGCGGCAAGTCGACAATCGTCAACCTCCTTTGCAGATTTTATGAACCAACCCAAGGAACCATCTACATCAACGATGTGGATTACCAGGACATGAAACTGGAAGACATTCAATCCAGGATCGGCGTGGTGCTGCAAACGCCTCACCTGTTCTCCGGCTCTATTCGAGATAACATCCGCTATGGTCGCCTTACAGCCATAGATGAAGAAATTGAAGAAGCAGCAAAAATGGCTGGTGCCCATGAGTTCATAAAGAAATTCGAAAAAGGTTATGACCAGGATGTTGGCGAAGGCGGCAATTTGCTTTCGGTTGGACAAAAACAATTGATCAGCATTGCTCGTGCCTTGCTGGCAGAACCCGAATTGTTCATTATGGATGAGGCGACCAGCTCTGTTGATACCCTTACGGAAGCCTTGATCCAGCAGGGTATGGATCGCCTTATGGAAGGACGTACAAGCTTTGTTATTGCACACCGCTTATCCACCATCAAACGAGCGGATAGGATTCTTGTGATTGAAGATGGTCAAATCGCTGAAATGGGCACCCATAGAGAGTTGATTTTGAAAAAAGGGAAATATTACAAACTTTACACTCAGCAATTTCGCCGGGAACTCGAAGCGCAGTACGATGTACTCAATCAACCTGAACCAGCGCAAGCAAATTAGTTTAATTTATATTTGCAGCTTTTCGACAATTTAGGATGATAAACGAGAAAGCTGTAAAAAAAAGAACAAGAACAACCTAAGAGGCTGTCCTAAAAGTGCTTCTACTCGACTTGATGACCCAGGATAGCAAGAGTCCTTCTTCCTCTCCCTCGGGAAGGGAGAGGATTGAGGTGAGGGTGGGAAACTTTCCAATAGCTAGAAAGATCTAAATGGGGTGGCTACATTTTTGTGGGAACCCTCGCCATACCCTCTCCCTTTGGCAAGGGAGAGGGTTTTTTAATTTGGACATCAACAAGTTCAATTTGTGATCATTTGCCATAATGCTTGAACTTTTCAATCACTTCATCCATCTGCTGGTCACTGAGAATGGCAGGCTCCCCCACCGATTTTGTCAGCAAATACAGGTGTGAGACATACTCGATCATCTCCGCAGTCGTAAAAGCCTGCTTCAGGTCCGTTCCAACACAAACCAGTCCATGATTAGCCATCAAAACAGCATTTGATCTGCCAATTACAGAACAAATATTATCAGAGAGCTCCTGGGTACCATATGTGGCATAAGGGGCAACCGACACTTTTTTACCCCCAAAACCAATCAGGTAGTGGACTGCCGGCAATTCCCAACCCAAACACGCCAGGGCAGTGGCGTAGTCTGAATGCGTATGGACGACGGCATGGATTTCGGGACGCAAATTTTGCAGTGCAATGTGAAAAGCGATTTCTGAGGTCGGCTTCAAATCGCCTTCGAGCTTGTGACCGGCCATGTCTATCACGACAATGTCGTCGAGATTCATGACATCATAAGCAAGCCCTGAAGGCGTCACAGCCATCATTGTCTTTTCCGGGTTGCTTAAGCTGATATTCCCCCCGCTTCCTTTGACCAGCCCGGAGGATAGAAGTTTTTTACTGAAAAATAATACTGCTTCTCGTTCCGTTTTCAAAAGCATCCTTATCCTCCTGACCGCTTTTCAACAAAACCCATAATAAAATTTATGTTACCATAATGTCATTCTGAAATTCACTTAACTTTAACATGATCCGAGATCATAATCTTGAGTAATATTGAATGATTCAATAGCCTGGACAAAAGGAATAAGTAAATGAAAATTTCCAACAAAGAAAATCTACCTGAGATGCTGAACAACCCCGGCGGTGAAAATTTGCAGGAGATTTTAGGCCGTATTGCAGGTGATGTGACCAGCCACAGCCTGGCAGAAGTCCGTATCCAGTCAGGGAATAATTCATCCAAACATTTCCATAAACATTCAGAGGAATCCTATTTCATTCTCTCAGGTGCTGCTAGCGTAGAAATTAACAACACAGTCCACAAATTAATGCCAGGCGAGGCTGTCCTGCTTGAACCGCTTGATGTTCATCAAATTTCAAACCAGGGTGAGCAGGACCTGGTTTTTCTTGCTGTTTGTGTCCCGGCCTGGTCACCCGATGATTCCTTTGACATCGAAGAGGCTTAGCCGCCAATGCAGCTCGCTGTTAATTATTCGCTTCCGCTCGCACGCCTGATCAAAGATGATTCTGTCCGTGTTGACCTGATCAAATGCCCGGATTGGGAAGGTATGCTTGAAGAAGCATCTCTATGTGGCCCAATCACCATCCATTTTGATCTTAAAGCAGGACTGGGGCACACATTTGACTTTGATTTTGTAAGAATTAAAGGATTCAAAGAAAAGACTGCCACACCGCATGTCAATACGCACATGGTTGCACCGCCACATTTTGACCCTACAGACACAGTCGAGAGATCAAAGATCAACACCCTTTGGCGTGAAGAAATCAGCCGGATGACGGATTATTTTGGTCCGACAGGTGTCGCCCTGGAGCATTTTCCCTTTACTGAAAAAACACCGCATCTGCGCTATGCAACAGACAGCCTGGTTTTCACAAATGTCATCCTGGATACAAATTGCATGCTGCTGCTTGACCTGGCACATGCCCGAATCACTGCCAACACCCTGGGTATGGACGTCAAAAAGTATATATCAAATCTACCGATTGACCGATTGGTTGAGATGCATATCACAGGAGTCAGGTTTTATAATGGGGTGCTGGAAGATCATTTCGGGCTCGATGAGGAAGATTGGGCTTTGTTTGATTGGGCATTAGGCCAGATACGATCCGGGGTGTGGCGAAAGCCAGAGATCCTTGCTTTTGAGTACGGTGGTATTGGAGAGGTTTTTGTCTGGCGTACCGATCAAGCTGTGCTTCGGGAGCAGGTACCAAGGCTATATGAAGCTGTAAACGCAGTATAAGCCGTTATTTATGACTGGACCTGGTTATTCTCTGGATCCTGTGCAACAAATACCCGATCAGCAAGCCTTAATCCCAGTACAACATCTTTCTTGTTCACCTTAATCCTGATTGTTTCATTGAAAGTCAGCACCTCTTCCACAAGGATGCGGGCACCTGGGATCAAGCCTTCTTTTTCAAGAAACGACAGGCGTTCGTAATCATCTTCGATATTCTCATGAATTCGTTTAACTACCACGCCTGAGCCGGCATTTATTGATGACAGGGGGATCCACTGACTGACTTCACCTTCAAAGCCCGGTAATGGATTCCCATGCGGACACAAGCGTGGATCCGCCATCTCGGATTGAAGGCGCGCTTCCACTTCTTTTGAAAGCGTATGCTCAATCTGGTGTGCTTCGCGATGCAATTCCGCCAGCGGCAGTTTCAAAACACGCGACAGCATCCATTCCGTCAACATATGCCGTCTGATCAAACTCGTCGCCATTACCCTGCCCTGCGATGTGAGTGACACCTCTTTATCATCATTGATCTCAATCCATCCATCTCGACACATGCGCTTCAAGGTTGCAGTGACTGTGGGGGGTGAAACATCCAGGGATTCAGCCAGCCTGGCACCAATCACGCGCTCCCCATCCCTGTCAAGCGTATAGATCACGCCTAAATAATCTTCAATTGTCGGACTTGGCTTTTGGTTCTCAATGGACATCATTCATACCCGATCAATTCCTTTGTTTCTATTGTAGCATTGGAAAATTCGCCGTCAAGATTGTAGATAAATACTTACCAAATACAAAATCTTGAAATATTATTCAAATTAGTTCATTTTAAAGGTAAAATTATAATAATAATGAGAAAGGAAAAAGAAAATGGCAACTTTAGGACAAAAATTACGTGAATTACGTCATCAAAAAGGCTACAAACTCAACGAAGTCGCAGCAGGAGCAGACCTGTCTATTTCATTCATCTCCCTGATCGAAAGGGATCGAGCATCAATCTCAGTCGAAAACCTTCAAAAACTGGCAAATTTCTATAATGTTCGCCTGTTCCAAATTTTCCAGGATATTGAAGAAGAAGACGCCTATGTCGTTCGTGATGAACAGGTAAAAGCCTGGCACGAGATCGGTTCAGCGAATAAATTAGCGCTGATCTTACGCTCACCTGAGGATAATTTATCCTTCAAAGCAATCCAGGCGCTGATCCCCCCGGCAAGTGTCCACGATAGCTTCAAAGTTCAAAAAGGTGAAACTTTTATCCTCGTCAAAGAAGGCCAGGTGGAAGTCACCATTCCTAATAAAAGCCCAATCAGACTGGACCATGGCGACAGCGCTCACCTGACAAGTTTCAAAGGCACCCTGATCAAGAATGTAAATGAAAGCCTGCCGGCAAAACTATTAATCGTCGCTTCAGCCACAACCGAAAGCCTGGACAAACAGGGAAATTTACTCACTTATTACGAGCTCACGGAATAAACATCGAGATTAAAGACGCACATTTCGTTGCTACTGAACATATGGCTCCGTAAACCTAGATGTCATTGGCAAGCTGAAAATGACTTCAAAAGCGATAAGATATCCTGTGTATCCTTTTTTCGCCGTTATGACTCTGTTTCATTATTTTCAGCTTGATAATTGATCAACAAATCTGGCAAACAATCTCAGAACTACAGTTGATACCTTATAAATCATAAAGGAATTGCTAATAAAAGTCCGAAAGATATTGACATTCGAGAGATTTTATTGTATTATTTAGATATGAATTGTCGTATATATTCTCCTTGTATCCGCCAATTCCCAAGTGACAGTTTATACCACTCTCAAATTTTTCTCTCCCTCTCTAAAACCGCCCACCACGTGGGCGGTTTTCTCTCTTAAGATTGAAGATCCATCATTTTCAAGAATTATCAGATCTTTGTATGGTGGTGAAAGTTAAGAAACCGTTAGGAATTTTAGAAATACAGGGAAAAACCTGAAAGGGTTCCTTACCACGAAGTCGATTATTTATTATTCCAGGAAAAATCAGATGACCAATGAGGCTATAATGAGTTTACCCCAATTAACAACCGCACAGATGGCAGAAGTTGATCGACTGATGATCGAGGTTTATAATATCTCCCTGGTCCAAATGATGGAAAATGCCGGCCGAAATTTAGCAGATTGTGCTCAAAACCTAACAAGAAACATTGATGATCCCTCTTTCTTATTATTAATTGGCTCAGGGAACAATGGCGGCGGCGGTTTAGCTGCAGCAAGGCATCTTATCAACCGAGGTTTTAATATCAAAGTCAAACTCATTAAGAACCAAACAAAACTAAAAGGTATTGTAAACCAGCAATGGGAAATAATCAACCATATGGGTGATTACATCATAGATGACCCGAGCCCTGAGCACTTCGATTTAATCATTGATTCCATGGTTGGCTATGGTTTACAGGGAGAACCAAAAGAAAATCTTGCTGCCTGGATTAATCGAATCAATGCATCAAAGCGACCGGTACTCTCACTCGATGTCCC
>LGGY01000187.1 GCA_001509335.1 Fidelibacterota bacterium 46_43 | reverse complement strand
CCAAAAGACTTCGCGGCCGCAACTTCGCTAATGAATAGCGGTCAGCTGCTTCTAACACCTTTCACAGATAGGATCTACGAGTTCTCGGATTTTGAGGAAGCCTTCAATGATGCCGTCGAAGGCAGATCAATAAAAGTCGGAATAAAGGTTGGTGAGTGAGTTGTTTGGCAAGAAAAACAGACTATCTAGGATTTTCAACGAGTCTGGAAAATCGATCATGTTAGCGCTAGATCACGGGATGGCTCTTGGTCCGATGCATGGTATTGAGAGACCTGGAGAAGTTCTGAAAAAACTTACACCGTACACAGATTCCATAATGCTCAATAAGGGAATCCTCCGGAACTGCTACATTCCCGATGGACATGTCGGAATTGTTCTCAGGATCAGTGGTGCGGCAACCATAGTTGGGGAAGATCTTACAAGGGAAAGCATTACCACTACAGTGACGGAAGCTCTAAGACTCTCTGCTGATGCCGTTGCTACTTCGATCTATGTTGGAACTCCCAACGAACACTCGACAATTAGGGAGCTCTCTCTTCTTTGTGATGAATGTGAGACCTACGGCCTTCCAGTTTTAGCGGTGACCGCAATCGGCAAGGATAGAGAAATGAAGACAGATCCGAGATACCTTGCGCTTGCCGTTAGAGTAGCAGCAGAAATGGGTGCAGACATTATCAAGACCTATTACTGTGATGAAAACTTCGAGAAGGTAGTGGAAGCAAGCGCAGGAGTTCCGATAGTAATTGCAGGAGGCCCCAAGATGGATTCAGTTCTTGACGTCCTGAAGATCGCCGAAAATGCTGTTAGGGCTGGAGCTCTTGGGGTTGACATGGGAAGAAACGTCTGGCAGCATGAAAAACCCGTCGAAATGCTCTTGGCACTGAAAGAAGTTGTGAACGAAGGAATCAATGCGGAAGAAGCTTACGCGAAGTATTTCGGGAGAAAGTAATGAAGATTGTTGAGATGATCTCGATCAGGAAGGAATTTCCCGGGGTCGTTGCTCTTGACAATATTGACTTTGCTCTAGAAGAAGGCGAGATCCATGGACTTGTTGGAGAAAATGGGGCAGGAAAGTCTACCCTCATAAACATACTTGCAGGTGTCTTTCAGCAGAGTTCCGGCGAAATGAGGATCTTTGGAAAATCTTTGCGACTGAGCAGTCCTTCCGATGCCTTGAGAAGGGGAATAGGAGTTGTCTATCAGGACACCGTCCTAGATCCCTATTTCACTTCGGAGGAAAACATCTGGCTTGGGCGGGAGCCTTCCAAGCTTTCTGTACTCAAGGGTAAAAAGACAAGATCCGATACAAAGGAACTATGTGAAGAATTCGGAATTGAGGTTCCCCTTCGCGTCCCAGTTGGAACTCTCAGTGTAGCCAAGCAGAAGATGGTAGAGATTCTCAGAGCCCTCAGCATGAATTCAAAGGTCTTGGTACTAGACGAACCCACTGCATCCATTACTCAGAGTGATACAGAAAACCTCTTTAAGATTCTCAGAAATCTCAAAAAGGCCGGTATCAGTGTGATCTTTGTTTCTCATCATCTCGACGAAGTCTTCGATCTATGCGATCGAATTACTGTTCTCAGAAACGGGCACTACGAAGGGACCTATGCTTCTTCGGAACTATCTACACGAAGCTTGATCAAATTGATGACCCACAGGGACTTAACTGATCAGTATCCAAAGCAGGAATACAACACAGAAGAAGAAGTTCTCAGAGTATCTAATCTCAATTCAATGAAACTGGGCTTGAAGGATATTTCTTTTGAAGTGAAAAAGGGAGAAATAGTCGGGTTCTTCGGAATGGTCGGTTCGGGTAGGACAGAACTTGTGAAATCGATATTTGGAGCCGGTGAAATCGACAGCGGGGAAATATTCATTGAAAACCAACCTGCAAATATATCAAATCCATCGAGGGCAATGAGAACCGGAGTTTACCTTTGTCCTGAAGATCGTAGAAGAGAGGGTCTGGTGCAGGACATGTCGGTTGTCGACAATCTTTCCATTCCTTTCCTGGGAAGCCTGACGAAGTTTGGAGTTATAGATTCAAAGACGGTCAACTCGAAGGCTAGAAAGCTTTCCAAGGATCTGGAGATAAAGACCCCTTCACTCAGGACAATCGTATCCAACTTGAGCGGTGGAAATCAGCAGAAAGTTGTACTTGGAAAGTGGCTTATGGGACCAAAGTCGAGAGTCTTTATTTTCGATGAACCCACACAGGGAATTGATGTTGGGGCGAAGACGGAGTTCTACAAAATCATGCAGGACATAGCCAGTAAAGGTTGTGGAGTGATATTTGTTTCTTCGGATATCAGGGAACTTCTTGGTGTTGCAGACAGAATATACGTAATGCGACTTGGAAAAATCACTGCCGAATTTAAACGCGAAGAGTTCGACCAGAGCTCGATTCTCGAGAATGCACTGAGCGAAACAGTTTCAACGGGGAGTGGGAATTGTGAATAAAGCTGGACAACTTTTCCAGAAGTACGGAACGATACTGGCCCTGATCGGGATTGTCGTCTTTTTCTCGGTTATGACTGATACCTTTCTTACTTCTAGAAACCTAATAAACATACTTTCTCATATTTCTATGTTGACCATAATAGCAACGGGAATGACTGTGTGTATGATTCCAGGGGATTTCGATATGTCGATTGCCTCAGTTGCGAGTCTCGCAGGTGTGATAGCGACTTCTCTTATTCTCAGAGGGTTTGGAGTTGTTGGTTCAATAGTTATAACGGTTGGTATGGGAGCGCTCTTTGGTGTGGTTGCCGGCATCTTGATAACCACCTTGAAGATATCCGCATTCATAGCAACTCTTGCTCTTGGAACCATCGCAACGGGTATAAATTTCATGTTCACTAGGGGTCAGGAAGTATACGGGATCTTCCCGGATTCATTTCTGATGATAGCCCAAGGCAGAGTGATAGGAATTCCTATTCAGGTTTTCATAATGGCTGCGGTCGTTCTCGTTTTCGCGTTCGTTATGGAGAAAACCAAGATGGGCAAATGGATGTATTCAATAGGGGGTAGCGTAAAAGCTTCATTCCTATCTGGAATCAATGTGAGACTACTGCGCGTGGTGGGAATGGTTATTTCAGGTGCTCTTGCGGCTTTCACCGGATGCATCCTTGCTTCGAGATTGGGGTCGGGGCAACCAACGGCTGGAGATGCGTACTTGATGGACGCAATTGCAGCTTCATTTTTGGGGATGACCGCTATAAAAGTGGGCAGGCCCAACGTTTTGGGAACATTCGTCGGCGCTCTGATAATTGGAGTGATAAACAACGGTCTCGTAATTATGGGAGTGTCATATTTCTTTCAATACATCGCCAAAGGAGCAATCATAATTCTAGCGGTTGCATTGACGTCGTTCAAAAACGCTGAGAGCTTCTAGGCAATCATCTGGAGGTGTTGTAAGTATGAAAAAAACAGTTTTAATTCTCGCAATTGTTCTTGCTGTTTCAGTTGGTGCAAGTGTGGAGATCGGATTCGTTGCGGCAAATCTTTCTGCGGTAACTCAGGCAACAATCGCTAAGAACCTTGAAGCGATCTCCAAAGATAATGACTGGACGATCTATGTTTCAAATTCTGCCGGATCATGGGAAACAATGAACAATCTAGTTGAGAACTATGTTTCTAAGAAAGTCGATGTCATTGTGATTGCAATGGGTCAGGCAAGTTCACTGACATCATCGTTGACAGCCGCAAAGGAAGCTGGGATTCCAGTTATTGGAATCGATTCCGAGTACAGTGATCTTCTGACTGCCGACATTCTCACAAACAACTGGGAAATGGGTGCCAAGATCGCCACATATCTTGTGGACAGACTAAATCACAAAGGGAACATAATTGTATTCAAATTTGATCAGTTCTACGGAACTCGTTTCAGAGGCAAAGCACTCGATATGGTCCTTTCGGAAGAGCCAAACATAAATGTACTGGAAGTCCACCATCTTCCCCCGGCAGGGTTCGTGGAAGACGCCCAGAGAACCATGGAGTCTTACCTTCTCAAATACGGAGACAAAATTGATGCAGTATGGTGCGCGTGGGATGATCCTGCATATGCAGTATCTCTAGCGATCAGGGCAGCGGGTTACAGCCAGGAAGATATGTTTGTTGTAGGTATTGACGGTAGCGAAAGAATCATAGAGATGATAGCTGCCAATAACACAGCCGTAGTCGCTACGATCCTTCAGCCGTTTGGAGATTCGGCGTTAATAGCGGCCGATCTTATCAACAAAATAGTTGTAGAAGGAAAGAGTCCCGAGGAAGTTATCGGCACCGTCAGGGTAATATACATGAATGCGCCGCTGATCACATCAGCGAATGCTCAGGAGTACATCAAGTAAGAGTTTTCAGAATGTGTAGGTAAATGGTTGAGGGAGTCTGCTGTGATACGGCATTTCTAGCCAAGTGATATCTGCTTACACGGATATCAAATTGTCCTAGCAGACTCCTTTTCCGAACTAATGTCTTTAGCTGTAATCACTATTAGAAGATTTTCAAGGAGCGGTTATCAAAAGTGAATTCAAGTGTGCTTTTCGCAGGATATGATATTGGAACAACTTCGAGCAAGGTTTCTGTCGTAGACGCCGAAGGTCATGTAATCTCAAATGCGAAGGTAAACCATCCTCAAGAATTCTCAGATGATGGGTTTCCCGAACAGGATGCTCAGAACTGGTGGGAAGACTTCAAAAAACTGACTTCGATCGTTGGCAAAGAGATCTCGCTTTCGAGAATTGAAGCAATCGGACTCAGTTCAATGTGTCCGTGTGTGCTTCCCGTTTCAGATGAAGGAATTCCATTGAGAAAGTCGCTAATGTACGGAATAGACCAGCGTGCTTCGAAAGAGGTTGAGCTTCTTAATGAATCCTTTAGTCGCGAGAAAAACAGATCAATTTATACGGATTATTCCAGCCAGTCAATTCTTCCTAAGCTTCTCTGGTTAAGAGAGAACCAGCCGGCGATTTTCAAGAGTACTTCACGAATCCTTACGGCGAACGGCTACATTGGATTTAGACTTACACAGTCATTCTCAATGGATTATTTCTCAGCTTCGGCCGGGAATCTGATAGACCTGGATAGCCTCGAGCTCTTCGAAGAGCCTTTTGATCGTTTTGATCTATCGACGAGTCTTGTCCCGGAAATGAAATGGGCACTGGAGCCAATCGGGAATCTAACTCGCAGAGCCTCGCTGGAGACAGGGCTGAAAGAGGGAATAACTATATTTACGGGAACTGGTGATGCTTGCGCCGACGCGATTACCAATGCCTGCATAGAGCCCGGTAGCGTTTCGGTTTCACTAGGAGGAACATCGATATTCATTCAGTCTCTGGAGAAACCTGTATGGTCTCCAGATCTATTTGTCGAGACCGGTGCAACTCCCGGTTCCTTTACCATAGGAGGTGCAACGAGCTGTGGGGGCCTCCTAACAGACTGGATAGCCGAGCGATTGTTTGGTCTCGAGGGATCGGAAAAAGAGATTCTTTTGAGGGATTTCGACGTTAAGAAGTATAGACCTTCCAATCTAATTCTTCTGCCTTTCTTTGGGGGAGCCCGAACACCCTTCAATGATCCAAAGGCAAAGGGGATCTTCTTCGGCCTTTCTATGGAAACGGACAGGGAGAGTATACTCTCTGCGTTGTTTGAATCCATAGCAATTGACATCAGCATGATAAGCGATGAGATAAAGAGAACGGCACTAGAACCCGGCCAAATTTGTGCGTCTGGAGGAGGAACCCGGAGTGAGGTTCTCCTTAGACTTATCGCCACAGTGCTCGATTGTGAACTCTTGGTTTGTCCGCAGGAATACAACTCTGCTAGCGGTGCCGGGCTCATTGCTTTGTCGGCGTTTTCGGAATCGAGTCTCTCGGAAGTTGTAGACAAAATCAAAGAGAGATATGTCGTTGTCGAACCCTGGAGCGACTTGAGAGAATACATGTTTGAGAGGAAGGAAGCTTTCAA
>LGGY01000038.1 GCA_001509335.1 Fidelibacterota bacterium 46_43 | reverse complement strand
ACAGTCGTTAGTCGACAGTTGGCAGTCTGTAGTCGGCAGTGGACAGACGAAATTTCAAAAAGTTGATTGATTAGATTGGTTTGATTGATTTGATTGCCTGCCCCGTGAAATGGGACCCGGTTTACCGGGATATTTCACGGGGGATTGATTCGATTGAATAGATTGATTTGATTGGATGATTGAATCGATGGACACCAGAAGCGCAGCGACGCCAGCTTCCAACTTCCAGCTTCTAACTTCTTGAATGGGATGAATAGGGTTTTTTTGATTTCGTTCCGGAATTATACGAGAGATGGAATATATGATTTCGATTAGGTAGCGCCCCCCACCCCGGGGGTAAAATAAACTGAAATGCGACATAAAGCAAGATAATATTGTTAATCGTATATATGGCGTGTCGTATAAAGCAATGGGTTCATTCAAGAGATAGTATACCACTCCGGTCATCAATCACGTCGAAGTCATGTAATGGAATACATATTCAAATTTTCCTTCGGCTGTTATAAAAAATTCCTGCGCTGCTTTGCAGTGTTCAAAAAGTTATCACACATTGAACGCTGCACAGCAGCGTTTGAACACTGAACGAAGTAATGTGCTTGAATCCCATGCCAGAGAGAAGCAATGGTCCCGATAGCGAAGCGTATCGGGAAACTCATGAGCCTATAATTCCTTGAGTTCATCAAATAATTCCCCTATATTTTCCCGCTTTTTGATCGGCGGGTGTAGTTCAATGGCAGAACACCAGCTTCCCAAGCTGGATACGAGGGTTCGATTCCCTTCACCCGCTCTTTACTATTCCTTGATGTTCAAATAAAAAGTATATAAATTTCTATCAGATTATCTGAACGGTATTATAAAGGATTATTGAAAATGAAAAAAAATCATATTTTCATTTTGTTGATCAGTCTTGGTCTGATAGGACTGATTTTTCT
The DNA here is from genome assembly GCA_001509335.1 of Fidelibacterota bacterium 46_43. Lineage (GTDB taxonomy): Bacteria > Fidelibacterota > Fidelibacteria > Fidelibacterales > Fidelibacteraceae > Fidelibacter. The sequence goes on along the minus strand of LGGY01000038.1, from coordinate 5,053 downwards.
TTTATGGTGGCATATCATACGAGAAACCTGAAAAATATACCGGACAAGCATTTGAATTGAATGTCAGATGACTTAAATGCTGGCTTCCAGTGATAGCGAATAAATTCCTGTCTATCAACTATTTTAAATCCATTCAAATAAGTATTCAAACCGTAAACGATGTATAAAGAATCCACCAATCCTCTTATCTACCGGGATACATACAATTATGAACTTCCGGAAGAACTGATCGCCCAGTATCCACTTAAAGACAGGGATCATTCCAGGCTTTTAACATTAAAACGCCAGACAGGTCATATTGATCATCTGACTTTTGATGTGCTCCCTGATTTACTTCAACCCGGGGATGTGTTGGTTTTTAATGAAACAAAAGTCATCTCCGCCCGCCTGAAAGGGCACAAAATGAGTGGGGGAAAAGCAGAAATTTTTCTGCTAAATCAAAAAGATGACTCCCATTGGGAATGCCTTGTAAAACCTGGACGGCGTTTGCAGCCGGGGACAGTTGTCACGTTCTCTGATACCTTCAAAGCAGAAATAATCAACGTCCTTGAAGATGGGGGGAGGCTTGTTAAATTTACATGGGAAGGCGATTTTTGGAATACACTCGAGGTGCATGGCCAGATTCCTCTTCCGCCCTATGTCCACCGGGAACCGGAACCTTCCGACAAAGACCATTACCAGACTGTCTATGCCCGTACATACGGTTCGGTAGCGGCCCATACGGCCGGACTCCATTTTACACAGGAAATATTGGATAAATTATCAACGAAAGGCGTAGAAACTGCTTTTGTCAATCTACGTGTTGGGTTGGGCACTTTCAGACCGGTGAAAACAAAACGTATTGACCAGCATATCATGCATCGTGAATATTGTGAAATCTCCACTCATACAGCGAATATTGTAAACAAGGCCTTGGACCAAGGCAGGCGGGTTATCGCTGTGGGAACTACTTCCACCCGTACACTGGAAAGTTTTGCAGAGAATGGAAGAGTGCATTCCGGCGGACATTTTACGGACATTTTCATTTATCCTGGCGGAAGACCTATTCAAATCATCAGCGGCCTGATCACCAATTTCCACATGCCAAAATCCACACTCCTGATGCTTGTATCTGCCTTTGCCGGGTACGAAAACATTATGAATGCTTATAAAATCGCTGTTCAGGAGAAATATCGCTTTTTCAGTTATGGTGATGCGATGATGATTCTTTGAGAGTTGTGAGTTGTCGTGTCGGACCATGGCCTGACTCCGATTCGGAGTTATAAGTTGGAAGTTGTTAGGGAATATGATGAGATATTGTAAAACATATTATTTTAATTATTTTGAAAAACCGGAGATTGTGTTACAGAATATGTTGTATAAAAAAGGACATTTGTGTACTTTTTGTTAATCTTAATATTTATAATTTACTATCAGAATATGATACAGTAAACAGAACGACTAAGGAGTTCAGAAGATGAAAACTTTAAAAATATTTCTCATGATTTTAACGCTTGTCATCATGTCATGTGACTGGTTTATGAATGAACCTCCAACGTGTATCATTACAAATCCTCTGGATAGTATGTCTTATGATATTGGCGAGATATTAGATGTTTCTGTTGAAGCAAAGGATCCTGACGGCAAAATTTCTTATATCCAGTTCTATATCAATAATATTGCCGTCACCTCGGTAGATTCATTCCCCTGGACTTACAAATGGAATACCATTGGAGCAGATGAAGCATCGTATAAAATCAAAGCCATTGCGTATGATAATGATGATGATTCAAAATCAGACGAAATCACGATTTTCCTTGAAAACAGCGCACCTGTTGCCTTTTTTACTGTGGATCCTACTCATGGACACACTCAATCAGTCTTTCGCTTTGACGCAACCAAAACTTATGATGCCTCTGATGATTCCTCGACATTGATGATTCGGTGGGACTGGACAAATGATGGGACATGGGACACCAATTATTCCACAGAAAGGATAGTGACTCATCAATATGAAAATCCGGGGACATATACAATCCGTATGGAAGTCAAAGACAGCTATGATCTGATTTCGCAAATGACATTAATTATTCATGTAGAACCCTATAATTCAGCTCCCACTGCTAAATTTCATTTCACTCCCGAAACCCCGGAAATGGATACGGAAATCACTTTCGATGCATCTGAAAGCTTTGACCTGGAAGATGACGCGCAGTCCCTGAAGGTTCGATGGGATTTTGAAAACGACGGGATCTGGGATACGGGATATTTAAGTACGAAAATAAAAAAATACACCTATTCTGAAGAGGGAACATATATTGTCAAACTGGAGGTCAGAGATTCCGGTGGTTTAACAGATGTATTAAACAAAGAAATAACGGTTCTTTATAAAAATCAATCTCCGACAGCTGTTATTGAATGTACACCGCCTTATGGGAATACCCAGACCCTTTTCACGTTTTCTGCTGCAAAGTGCCAGGATTTCGAGGATGATACGAGTGAATTAGAAGTCCGTTGGGACTGGGAAAGTGACGGAGAATGGGATACGGGGTTTGACACACAGAAAACAATCACACATCGTTTTTCAAAACAGGGAACATTTACTGTCACGGTTGAGGTACGGGATACGGAAGAATTATCATCCACAGCCACAAAAGATGTTTTTGTTTCGGATTACAATTCCGCACCCACAGCCAAATTCACGATTTCACCTGAAACAGGGGATACAGAAACACTGTTTACGTTTGATGCATCACCCTCTTTCGATCCTCAGGAACAAACATCTGCACTGCAGGTCCGTTGGGATTGGGAAAGTGATGGAAAATGGGATACCGGATATTCTCAAACAAAAACGATTACACACCAATTCACCGAAGCCGGATCATACCGGATTAAAATGGAAGTGATAGACAGCGGCGAATTAACGGATACATTATCTCAACCTTTGACTGTGAATTATAAAAATGAAGCCCCAACTGCTTCATTTGTCAATACGCCAGAACATGGTACAACTGAAACACTTTTTCATTTTGACGCGTCTGCCAGCCACGATACAGAAGATCCTGTATCTGCATTGCAGGTCCGCTGGGACTGGGAGAATGATGGTATGTGGGATACAGGCTTCAGTACGACAAAAACAGCAACCCATTCTTTTCATGAAAGTGCAACATACACTGTCAAACTCGAAGTAAAGGACTCAAACGGCGAAACAGCCACGACTGTAAAAGATATTTTTGTGGCAGATTATAATTCTGCCCCTTCAGCTCGTTTCACATATTCCCCTGAAACCGGAAATACTGAAACAGTTTTTACCTTTGATGCCTCTACTTCTTTTGACAATGAGGAATCTTCAACCAATCTCCAGGTCCGGTGGGACTGGGAGAACGATGGAACGTGGGATACAGGATTTGCGACGACAAAAACAAAAACCCATCGTTTCAGAGAAAGTGGAACATATACAGTCAAATTGGAAGTCAAAGATAGTGGTGGTTTAACCAGTACTGCAGAACATGATATTAATGTATCTCATAAGAATACTCCTCCCACAGCCGTTTTAACTGGGTCTCCAAATTATGGCACAACTGAAACAGTCTTTACGTTTGATGCATCCGGAAGTTCGGATTTAGAGGATAATTTGCAGGATTTGCTGGTCCGGTGGGACTGGGAAAATGACGGGACCTGGGATACTGGATTTGATACAAGTAAAACCATTTCATATAGTTTTTTGAAAGATGGCAATTATACGGTAAAAGTTGAAGTCCGCGATACGGAAGGATTATCTGATTTTGATACAAAAGAGATATTCATTTCAAAGCTCAACACAACACCGTACGCTCGTTTCACCATTTCACCTGAATCCGGAGATACTGAGACATTGTTTACGTTTGATGCATCCGGAAGTTATGATAATGAAGAAAATGGTGAGTATCTCCAGGTCCGCTGGGACTGGGAAAGTGATGGTATTTGGGATACCGGTTATTCCACTAATAAAATTGCAACTCATCGCTATGACACGGCTGGTACGTTCAGGGTTATGATGGAAATTCGGGACAGCGGTGAATTGACAGATACTGTAAGTCAATTAATTACTGTCAGTTACAAAAACACAGCACCGATAGCTTCTATTCAGTGTACCCCAGGTTTTGGAAATACGGAAACCATTTTTACTTTTAACGCATCCGGATCATCCGATAAAGAGGATGCTATTGAAAATATCCAGGTTCGCTGGGATTTTGAAAATGACGGTGCCTGGAATACGGATTTTGATACATCTAAAACAATCACTCATACATTTCCGACAGGAGGGACCTATACGGTAAAGCTTGAGGTCATTGATACAGAAGGACTCACAGGAATTGCGACAAAAGATGTCATTGTTGCGGATATTAATACCGTCCCAATTCCTATTGCTGAAGTGTCACCGTTATCAGGAAATACGCGAACCGATTTTACATTTGATGCATCCAGAAGCTATGATAAAGAAGATGCAACAAATTATCTTCAGGTCCGCTGGGATTTTGAAAATGACAATGTATGGGATACGGAATATTCCACCAGTAAAACAACCCAATTCAGATATAAAAGTTCTGGAGCCTATCAGGCTAAACTTCGTGTTCGGGACAGGGGTGGTTTGACAAGTGACACCTTGGTGAGTGTTACAGTTGAAGAGTATGTAAACACAGCACCGATTGCTTTGTTTTCAGTGGATCCCACTTCCGGGCCGCCCGAGACACTTTTTCATGTTGACGCCTCGTCCAGTTACGATCATGAAGATGAACTTACATCTCTTCAGGTTCGTTGGGACTGGGAAAACGACGGGATATGGGACACTGGATTTTCATATAAAAAAACAGCAAGTCATTTATATGATAGTGACGGCACATATACCATAAATATGGAAATCCGTGACAGTGAAGGACTGACAAGTACAAAAACAGCATCAGTTGTTGTTTCATCTACAAATAATGTTCCTATAGCTGTAATTGCCAGTGATGCGAACAGCGGAGACACGGAGACGGTGTTCACCTTTGACGCATCGGGCTCATCGGATACCGAAGACGCACTGGCCAGTTTG
>LGGY01000037.1 GCA_001509335.1 Fidelibacterota bacterium 46_43 | reverse complement strand
CCAGTGGCGCCAGGCATTGGAGATCCCGTGTGTCCATTCCAGCACCTGGAAACTCTGGGCGCCCCAGATCAGGTTCTGAAGCACAAATTTCCGGTCATTGGCTTCAAATGAAACCAAAGCATTTCCATCTCCGGCGATGCCGGTGGAAAACTGTTCTCCCCATACGCCATCGGGAGTGACATAGGTAATTTTCTGTCCGTTGGCACTGAACAGAAAATCATCTGTATCCGGCAGGGGGGCGATTTTGGCCTGATTATCGGTCTTGACGAAGTTTTCGCCGGAAAACGTGATTTCTTCGGGGACGGGATTTATTTCGCCGCCTTCCATGGTGAATTTGAAGGCACGTTTGCCCCACCATCCCGAATCTACCAGATAGACTTCCAGTGTTCCGTCTGCATAGCTTCCGTCCACGGTGAATTTATCCCCCAGGCGGAAATATGCAGAGCCGGTTTCCGTTGTTGTATCCGGCATAAACTGCAACAGCGTATCCCGCACACCGTCGACCGAATTCCACATGTAAATGGTCACCGGTTTATCAGGCAGATACTGACCTTCATGTCCAACAATGGACGACCCGAAGATCACACCGTCTGCGTCCACTTCCACATCTCCCAGGGCGACATTGCTTTCAGCTACGGTGTCGATCAGGGTACCTGTAGCAATATCGAGGACTTTAATTCCTCTTGCCCGGAATGACCCTAAATAGAGATGGTTGCCGTGAGCCGCTATGCCCCTTACGTCATGGTCCGTTGTGAACCATTCGGGCAAATTGGCTTCCCTTTTGGCAATCTCCCAGTTGGGGGTCAATACCTGGCCGAATGCGAAGGATGCCATCAGCACCACAAGCATTCCTAAAATACCACACTTCTTCATACCTTTTCTCCTCTCTTTATAAGTTTTCTTATCTATCCATAAACAGGTCCCAAAACCTGTCATCTACCATATGAGTACTAATTTTCGTGATTCGCCTGCCCGGCTGTTTGCAAAGCGCAGAACATAAATACCCGAGGCGACCCTCTCCCCCTTTTCATTTCGACCATTCCATGTCAAAGAGTAATCTCCGCTATTCAGGGTGACATCCAGGAGCGTGGAAACGCGGGTTCCCCGAAGGGAATAGATCCGTGCGGTATAGTGATCCTGCTGAGCGATGTGAACGGGAATTACCGTTTCGGCATTAAAAGGATTGGGATAATTGGTTCCCAGAGTAAAACCTTTGGCAAGATGGGGCTGTGGATCCGGGCCGACAATACGGGTCACCGAACTGTCCACATCCACAAACCGGATGGCATCCGCCACCACATAAAAGCCCGATGTAGCTGCATCGGAGATGATTACCTGTTCGGCCGAATCACCGGCAAAAGAATAGGTTCCGATATAATTCCACTGTTCAGCGCCCAGGGTTTGATTCACGCGGACCGTATCCCGGCCGTCCCGGTATCGGATGACAACAGGTGTATCCAGACAGCGGTTACTGGCAGGCACCCACCAGGCATAGACATGGTAATCCGTTTCCCGGGTCAGCCGGGGTGTAAACACCGCCTGATCCGTTCCTTCCCCTTTCACATTCAGCATGGCCGGACTCACATCCCAGTAGCCCGGATTGGTGGTGGGGAACCAGTCACTCCCCAAAAATTCACATTCGTCATCTTCCGTATCCAGGATGATACCACTGTCGTCATACTCCACAAGTCCCAGGGAATCGTAATGAACCACAGCAAAAATGGTGGGGACAGATCTGTTTTCAGAAGGGGTATTGATATTTTTCCCGGGGATGGCCATCTGGGTGGATCCCCCACCGTCCAGATTCATGGCTTCCACACAGCCGAAAGAAATCATAATTTCCGCCAGTTCATTCAGGCTTACGCCCGAACTCACCACCTGCCGGCCATCCGCGGTTACCATGATCACATGTTTATCCGCCGTATATCCTACAGCCGTCCGGGGATCTGTATTGGTGAGTCCTACACCGGAGCCCCACATGATTTCTTCGTTGTAGGTGATATGAACTTCCCCGTTTTTTACCAGTGTGGGTCCGCCGCCAATGCCCACCAAAAGGTCTTCCATGGGAGTGCCGGTCGCCGTAGTGGGAGCCGGTTTTGGCGTGGGATCGTTGTAGATATAATCCATGGGAGCATCATAGCGGTAGGTCTGTTCCGGTTTACTGCCGAAATGATAGATCCAGTCTACCGATAACCCGCCGTTTTCATCCATACTGAACAGGCTCCGCATCAAGGGATAAGACTGGCTGTTGCGGGATACAGCCCCGATATTCCGCGCTTTGAGTTCTCCGGGATAAATCACAGCCGAATAGGATGTGCTACCGCCGAAATATCCCCCGTTTATGGCTGCATAGACATTAAAGCGCTGAGCCAGGGTTCGGACAGGCGCTGTTGAGGTGGTTATATAAGGCCTTACAGCAAGGTCTTCCCGGTTCAGATCCGCATCCAGAACCCAGATATTGAGGGCCGGACTATTTCGCCGCCCGTAATGGAGTGTGATTCCTTCCGGAAAATTAAAAGCATCGGTTGTATCGGTCCAGGTGATGGCTTCCCCCTGTAACAAGGCAGTAAATATCATACATAATATCAGTATCAGTCCTGATTTTTTCATATCACGTCGCTCACTAAGCGTTCCAGAAAGGGATTTTCCTGGTTTGGGTTAAACAGGGTTTGCAATGCCATCACCACGGCTCCCCGCAATCCGGCTTCAATTTTCAGTTCTCCTATGGTTATTTTGGATCGGAAGGTCAGGGGAATATTTTTCAAACTCTCATCTACTTCATGGTGGACCCGTTTCAGCAGATAGGGTGAATTTTCAATCACAAAACCATTCAGAACGATGACTCCCGGATTCAGGGTTTTCTGAAGATTCAGGCACAAAGACCCCAGCACATAGGCATATTCATCCAGCACCTGGCATACCCGGGGATTCCCCGATTCCGCCATGGCCAGGTATTCCGCCAGACGGGCACGTTTGAAGGGTTCTTTTTCATCAGGATTGACAGACAATTGAAAGGCACTGAACAAATTCTTTTCTGACAGAATATCCCCATAAATAATGTGGCTGTTGCAGATGTATTCCAAGGGGCGGTCTACCGAGCGGACGTATTCAATATACCCGATTTCCCCTGCAGCACCCTGGACACCCTTCACCAGGGACTGATTGTGGATGATCCCGGCGCCGATTCCATCACTGATGGCAATGCAGATCAGATCTTTTTCTTCTTTGCCCGCGCCGTATAAATATTCACCCAGGGTGATAGTATTCACATCATTTTCCAGAATGACGGGAACATGAAAGGTTTCCTGAAAAACCTCTGAAATAGGTTCATGAGCCCAGTTCTTCAATGTATCCGCCACAAGCAGATTTCCTTCATCATAATTGATTTGTCCCGGCGCGCCAATCCCGATAGCAATCAGTTTGTCATGAGATATCTTTTTGAGGGCAAGGACATTCTCCATCTCCCGAATGATGCGTTTGAGAATGGTGGATACAGGCGAACCCACTTCATATTCGATCACTGATGTGTTCAACAAATCCCCGTCAATATTGGCCAGGGCAATGATGGTTTCACTCCGTTTGATCTCTAGTCCGAACACATATCCCCGGTCCGGATTGAGTCTAATCAGGGTCGGCCGCTTCCCCCCTTTTGAGGTAGATTGACCTTTCCCCACTTCAAGGAGCATCCCGGCGTCGCACAGGCGGTTGATGATTTCAGACACCGCCGCCTTGGACATGGAGGCTTCCCGGGATAGATCCACACGGGAAACGGGACCTTCTTTATAAATGATATAGAGAAGGCGTGTCTCATTGACTTTCTTCAGATAGGAGGAGTCGCCTTTTTTAATCAAATGGGCTTCTGGTATCATTTTACATAAACCATTTTTGTTGTTTTTATCAGTTTATCATTGTGAAAAATACCCAGGATATAAACACCGCTAACCCGGTCTTCGGCTGAGTACGTAAACCGGTATTCACCCCTGTTTTGATAGCCGTTGTAGAGGATATCCACCAATTTCCCGTCTGTACTCCACACCCGTAATTCTGTTTTGCCGGCAGAATCCAGGGAATAGCGAATTTCACACCGGGGGTTGAATGGATTGGGATAGACATCTATGAGATTCACCTTATTGGGAACGGGAGGTGATTTTATGGAGACGGGCGGTGTTATCCCCAGCCGGCGGGATTTGATGAGCATCACGGCGTCGGCAAAGACAAAATTATTGTCCGTATTTTCGGTGGTCAGTCGGACGATTTTCTGTTTGAATCCCGGATCCAACCATACATCGCCAAGTTTCACCCAACGGGAGTTCCGGGTCTGTTGATTTACATGATAAAGGGTTTCCCCATCCCGGTGATACACGGTATAGGGTGCCCGGGTTGTGGCATAAGCCTGCTGATAGTGAAAAACATACACTTCATACCAGCCTTCCTCATTGATGTTGGCATAATAATCAATCCAGGCGTCGGAGGATGTTTCGGCATAATACAATCCGCCTTCATAGCCGTTGTATGATATTTCATTCCAATTGTCCGATTTTTCGATGAGCCGACCATCATTTTCATTGACGATGATTGCCGGCAGACGCCAGCCGGCATCCCGGTAAGGTATGTCAGTCTTTTCCCTATACACGGATGCTTTCAAATCCACAAGATAAGTGCTGGAAGTATCCATCAAGGATTTATGATTCCACACCACATTCCCGTTCAGGTTCCGCTGCCGGGTGGATTGAATCATTTTAATCAGTTCAGATGAACTTGTGGTATTTTCATTGGCAGCCGTGGCGATGCCGGGATAGAGCATACTCTGGTCATTCATCTTCACCCGTTCCGTATCCAGCCGCCATACATAGGAATCATTGGTGGAGTTATACATCTGCACCTGGGCCACATCCAGAAAGCCCTGATTCACCCAGGCCACCCAGTCCTGGCAAAATTGTTCGTATCCCCAGGGCAAAGGCGCATTGGACACGATGATATCCGGATTCATGGCCTTGATGGAATCATAAAAAACCCCTACGAATTCTGTCAGTTTATCCGCCCGCCATCGGATCCAGTCGCTGTCCGCCGTATTTTGTGGCGGTTCCGTGCCCTGGTGATCGGCTTTATAGAGGGCGATGGTGGTGCTGTCGTAACCGCAATCCAGTCCGGGATACCGGACCCGGTCGAATTCCACGCCGTCTACGTCGTAATTCCGGATCACATCCTGTGTAAGGTCAATGAGAAACTGCCAGGCTTCGGGATGGGTGTGGCTCAGGGACATGCCGCCGGCGCCGTAGAGAGGGACATTCCCCTCCCGGTTTTTGGCAAACCATTCCGGTTTTGCCCGGTACATGTGATCATTATGTCCCTGAGTCGCCATAAAGCCCGCTTCAAACCAGGCTTCCACTTCCAGTCCGGCCCGGTGTCCTTCGGCAATCATCTCTGCCAGAATATCCCGGTCTCCCACAGCCGGATCTGTATAGAGTCCTGTGTATTTATGGAAAGTTTCACTTCTGAAATAGGGATAGCCGTAACGCCACACATCCACATACACAATATTGAAATTGGCCTCGGCGAGGGCGTCCATTGCCCGGGCTATGTCCTCATTGGACGGGATATCATTCCCAGCCCAGGCAAACCAAACGCCACGGAGTTCGGGATCGGCTCCATGGAGGAAAGAGCCAATACTTACAAGAAAGAGGATGAGAAAAAAGTAGATTGTTTTTTTCACTATTTCAGAAACACCATTTTTTTCGTGGAGATAGCCACGTGATTAACCCGTAACTGATAAAAATACACACCGCTGGCCAGGCCTTCCCCATTCAGGGTCCGGGAATATGTGCCGGCTTCCAACACCTCATCTGCCAGTGTCTGGATTTCCTGTCCGCGAAGATCATATATTTTCAGCTCAACCCGGGCTTTTTCCCGGAGTGTAAAGGGAATAACGGTTTTGGGGTTAAATGGGTTGGGATAGTTTTGTGACAGGGTAAACTGCTCCGGCATGGTTTTTTCTGTGGGATTCACACTCACTGCAGAATTGACTACG
>LGGY01000186.1 GCA_001509335.1 Fidelibacterota bacterium 46_43 | reverse complement strand
TTTGAAACGTATGTATATATCAAAACTTGAAATTATTGGCTTCAAATCCTTTGCTTATAAAACGCAATTGTATTTTGGAGAAGGCATTACATCAATTGTTGGCCCCAATGGATGCGGGAAAACCAATGTCGTCGATGCAATTCGCTGGGTTTTAGGGGAACAAAAATCAAGTTTGTTAAGATCTGATGTAATGACGGATGTTATATTCAATGGGTCAAAGCACCGTAAACCGCTGAATTACTGTGAAGTTTCTTTGACCATACATAACAACCGGGGGGTGCTGGGTGTTGCCTATAATGAGGTGATTATTACCCGTCGCCTGTATCGGGATGGTACCAGTGAATATTTACTGAACAGCACCCCTGTCCGGCTGAAAGACATTCATGATCTTTTTGTTGATACAGGCATGGGTTCGGATGCTTATTCCGTTATAGAATTGAAAATGGTAGAAGAAATCCTCAGTGAGAATAAGGATAGCCGGAAACATTTGTTTGAAGAAGCGGCCGGGATTAACAAGTACAAAAGCCAGCGCAAGAGTGCCTATCGAAAGCTGGATGCCACCCGGGAGGATTTGGAACGGCTGGATGATATTTTGTATGAAATTAAAAAGAATGTCAGCGGACTTAAACGGCAATTAAACCGATATGAGAAATATCAGGAATATGCAGATGAATTAAGGGATCTGGAAATCCGGTTAGGTCAGAAAAACTGGTTTTCTTTACAGGATCAGATTGCACCGCTTCAGAACAAGCTGGAGAGGAATCAGGTCCGTCAGAATGAAACCAGCCGGCAGTTGAGTATTGAAGAATCCATGCTCAGTACTTACCGAAAAGAAGAAGAAGATCTTTCCGGGAGTCTGGAAAGCTATAATCAGCGCCTCCATGAATTGACCCGGGTCCTGGCGGATTTGAAAACGAAAAAATCCGGGATGATCTGAAAATTGAGCTGGAGAAAAATGATCCCCGGATGGAATCCCTCAGGAAAGAATATGAAAAAGCCCGTGAAGCCTTCGAAAAGATGGAGGAGACAACCCGGGAAATTACTCGCCGGGTTGAAGATATGGCCGGACAGGTGCGGGAAAAACAGGCGGTTTTGAATCAGATAGAACAACAGCGTACACGACTGCTGGATCAACAGGCGCAGATCCGGGAACTTTTGGAAAAGGATGACAAAAGGCGGATTGAACTCGAGGAGGAGAATGAGAGCCGGATTCAAATCCTGAAAGATCTGGAAAAAAAATATGAGCAAGCCGAGACATCTGCTGATTCTGCTGGAAAATCCCTGATTGAATTGGAAAAAGAGATTTCCAAACATGCCGATTCAGTCAGTGCCCGCCGCGAAAAAATTATGGAAACCAAATCCCGTCACGAGCAGGTCCGGAAAGAACTGGTTTTTTATCGGGAACTGGTAGACTCCATGACAGGTTTTAATCCGGGTGTCCGCTACGTTTTGAAAGAGTTGAACCATCCGGGTATTAAAGGGACTGTGGCGGATCTGTTGCACGTAAAGCCCGATTATGCCACTGCTATTGAAATTGCCCTCGGCAATATCGTTAAATACCTGGTTGCAGATACAAAGGATTCAGCACTGGATATTATTGACGATTTAAAGAAAAATCAAAAAGGGCGTGTGACGGTTATTCCCATGGATCTGGTACGTGAGAGGCTCCGGAAGCCCCGGGAATTTACCCATTGGGATGAGAATGTTATTGGTCCGGCCAGAGAATACATTACGGCTGAACCCGGATCAGAGCTTCTGATAGACTATTTTCTCAGTGATGTGATTCTGGTACATTCCCTGCGGAAAATTCCCCGAAAAACACTACAGGAATCCCGTTTTCGTTATGTAACTCCCGATGGGGATTATCTGGAGCACCGCGGATTGATTAAGGGAGGGAAAAGCGAATCCGGATATCAGAATATCATTGGCCGCCGTGAAAGAATCCAAATCCTTGAAAAGGAAGAAAAAGAATTATCCAATCAAATCCAATCACTTGAAGCATCCTACCATGATTCGGAAGTGAAAGGACAGGATTTAAAAGCACAGCGGGCGGTTTTGACAGAGACCTTGAAAAAAAGGGAGAGGGAACGGCTTGAGGTGGAAAAAGAGTTGAGCAGAATCCGGTATGCCTCGGATCACAATCAACAACGAATCCAGGAACTGAACGAGACGATTTCCAGATACAGTTACCAGCTTGAAGATTCTGATGTGACCGTGAAAAAACTGGAAAAAGACAGGGAAAAAGCCGTTCAAGTACTGGAAAAAGCCCGGCAGATGCTGGAAGAAATACAGGATCAGAATCAAGGTGCCTTGCAGGAAAAAGATGAGCTTTTCAGGAAAGTCCAGGATCTTCGGGTTCGTCTGATTTCTGAAGAGCGGGAGAAGGACAATACCCGGCTGCGGTATCATAACGCCCTGGATATCATCCATGAAATGGACCAACGGATTGAAGAGATTCAAGGAAATCTGCAAGCAACAAAAGGAACCCGGGTCCAAAGTGAAAAAGAATTGCAGATTGTCCGCATGGACTCTGAAAAGCAACAGGACATCTTTCAGATGGAAGAGGAGAAAAGATCCAAAATTGCCGAACAGCTGAAATCCAAACGGGAAACCATTTCTAAAATAGAATTGTCCATTTCGGAACAACATAAAAACCGGGAAAACACATTTCAAACCCTCCGGGATATTGAGATTAAATTGTCAGAATTGCAAAGCGAACAAAACCGGATTCGGGACCGGATACTTGAGCGATACCGGATCGATATCCTGAAGCAGGAATATCAGCACAGTCCTGTGGATGATTATGAGATGGAAGAAAAAATTGAAAGACTCAGACACCGGATCGAAATGATTGGTCCTGTGAATATGGCTGTTAAAACAGAATATGAGGAAGAATCTGCACGTTTAAAATTTTTAACTGAACAAAAGGAAGACCTGCTGGAATCAGAGAAAACGATTCTTGAGACCATACAGAAACTGGATACAACTGCCCGGAAGCAATTCAGGGATGTATTTGATCAGATCCGGCAGAATTTTGGTAAAACATATGGACTCTTTTTTCCCAGTGGGACCGGTGACATTCGACTGGTTGGAGATTCGGATCCTTTGGAAGCTGAAGTTGAAATCCTCTCCAGACCCAAGGGGCGGGATATGAAAAGCCTTCGTTCCCTTTCAGCCGGTGAAAAGGCACTGACGGCCATAGCCCTTCTTTTTGCAATTTATTTGGTTAAGCCATCTCCCTATTGTATTCTGGATGAAGTAGATGCCCCCCTGGATGATCAAAATGTGGTACGGTTTACACAGGCTTTAAAACATTTTACGGAACGGACACAGTTTATTATTGTGACACATAACAAACTGACTATGGAAGCAGCCGATTATATGTACGGTGTCACCATGCAGGAAGAAGGGGTTTCAAAAATAGTATCGGTAAATTTTTCCGGTGAAACAAAAGGCGCTTCAGCCTGATTGGGAGGTCTTATGTTTAGCGCGATATGTAAAAAGTCAATATTAATCTTAATAAGTATAACCGGCTTGGCCCTTGGACAGGTCCAGATGCCTTTTGATATTGATTATGCTGTTTTTCTTGCTGATGACGGGACACCGACACTTGAGATTTATTATATGACCCATAGGTCTTTGATTACCTATCAAAGTGATGAAAGTCAGGACTCTTTATATAAAGGAGGCTATGAAATTGTCACTACATTATATAGCCGGGGGGAGCCGGTATATCAAAAACATGATATCCAAAACGATGAGGTGAAAGATCCTTCCCTTGTCTCACCAAAACAAAAAATCCCGAAAATTCTTCCGCTTCAGATCCGCCCGGGAGACTATGAAATTAAAGTCCAGATAAAAGATATTCACTCAGGTCATGCTGGTGAACAAAAAATCGCAGTGAATGTCCCTGATTTTCCCAAAGATTCCCTTGTGCTGAGTGATATTGAAATTGCATCCCATATTTTGAAAGCAGAAGAAATAAGTCATTTTACCAAACTTGGGCATTACGATGTGATCCCCCATGCCCAACGGGTTTATAATCCGGATAATCCATACATGATTGTCTATGCTGAAATTTACAATCTGACAAAAACGGACAACCAGCGGGATAAAAACCGGTATACACAAATCAGCCGGGTCCTGGATATGAATGGCCGGGAAGTGATGAAGAACAAGGAACTGGAAATTGACACTCCCGGATCTTTCAGTGTGGTGATGGATAAATTGAGTGTAGGGACGCTGGAGCCGGGTATTTACACCTATGAACTTCAAGTGGAAGATTTAAATACCGGGCAGAAAGACATATCTTCAAAGAAGTTCTATGTGATGAGTCCCCAGAGAGCCATGCCGGTAACAAATCCCCTGGATGATATAGTCCGGAATATGAGTGTGGAGGAAATAGATTCCATTTATAGTATTTTGCAGCCGGTGATGTCAAAAGAAGAAATTCGCATGTACAAAAACAGTAACCTTGAAGGAAAACAAAGTGTACTGATCCGGTTTTGGGAAGCCCGGGATCCGGACCCTACAACGCCGGTGAATGAATTCCGGATTGAGCTGGAAAAGCGGATACAATATGCCAATAACCAGTTTTCAACACAGATTCGCCGGGGGGCCCAAACAGACCGGGGTATGATTTTGTTGAAATACGGTTTTCCCAGCGACCGGGAGGTCTTCCCGAGCCGTATGGAAAGAAATCCCTATGAAATATGGAGTTATAATCATATAGAAGGTGGTGTGGAATTTGTCTTTGTGGATGTAATGGGGACCGGGCTCTATGAGTTGGTTCACAGCACGAAAAGAGGAGAACGCTATGATCCGGACTGGTATGAAAGGTATAATTATCGATGAATAAATCGAAACAATTTGCCATTGGGGTTGATTTAGGAGGAACAAAAGTCCGCCTTGGACTTGTGAATGAAGCCTATGAAGTTGTAGGAGAAACACCCAGGTTAAATACATACGATTGCAGTACGGGTGATGAAGTCGTCGCCCGGATCCATCAGGGAGTCCGGCTTCTGATGGAGAAGAATAATTTAAGTACAGATCAAATCAAGGGTGTCGGCGTGGGGTCCCCAGGACCTTTGGATCCTTATACCGGATACATTAAGGAAACCTTGAATTTAAAAGCTGTATGTAATTACCCATTGGGGAAAGCCCTGGCAGAAGCAACAGCGATGCGTGTCTGTGTCGATAATGATGCCAATTGTTTTGGCCTGGGAGAACAGCGTGCAGGAAAAGCCAGGGGGATGCACCATGTGTTGGTAGGTACCCTGGGGACTGGTTTTGGTTTTGCCTATATTCTTAACGGGAATGTCCTGCATGGGTCCACAGGTACGGCAACTGAAATTGGAATGCTTCCCTATCAGGGTGGGATTTATGAGGATTTTGTGACAGGGCGGGGCCTTCGGGCTATGCATGCCCGGTTGAGCGGTGAAGATCTTGATCCAAAGGAGATTTCCGAACGGGCATTCAAAGGTGATGAAAACTGCCTGAAAACCTTTGACGAATATGGGCGGACCGTAGCCTATACAATTTTACCCTTTATTGCGCTGGTAGATCCGGAAATTGTGGTCCTGGGAGGCTCGGTATCCATCAATTGGCCCTTTTTTCAGGCCAGCCTTAAAGAAACAATCCGAAAACATATCTTTATTCATCAGCAGGAACATTTAAAAATTGAGAAATCCGAACTGGGAGAACTCGCAGCCGTCATCGGAGCAGCCGGTCTTTTGGATATGGATTATTCAATCTAAGCAGATAATCTTTAAAATTTTTTAATTTTGTTTAACAGCTTTATTCTTTGTATTGAAAGCGGATAACTTTTTTTTCTGTTATGAGTATAGTGATCCGTACTTAACCTTTAAAAGAATGTTCACGTATCAATATATTAATAATAACATAACCTTGACACGACACGGGAATGGCTGTATCTTAATCCCCGGGGTGGGAAGTGATATATTATCGTAATTCTATATATGAATGACATAATTTGCTGATGGAAGCATTATAATGGTAAAATAATATACCATTAATAATATTAAATTGAATGAATTGGTTGCTCTTGTTAAATTTTACATCCTTATCCTGACAGGAAAGGAACAGAAAAAAATATCAGATTTTGTTCAACATCATGTACTAATGTTCACATGTGATATAAAAATGCTTCCCAAAATGAAATATCTGATAAATATGCTTTTCCCCTCACGATGTCTTATTTGCCATCGGGTTTCAGTTTTTTCAACCTTTATCTGCAGAGACTGTTTTTTGGAACTGGAGATTTTCCTGGATATGCCGGTTGATTTTACACGGGATGATATGTCATGGCTTGAAGATGTTGTGTGTGTTTATTGGTTCACGCAGGAACTTCAGATCTTGGTGCATCATCTAAAGTATAAGCAGGCAGATTATATCGGCCGTTTTCTGGGTACGAAGGCAGGCTTACTTACCAAACATCTTCCGGTGAGCCAGGCTGATGCACTGATTCCGGTTCCCTTGCATCCACGACGGAAACGGCAGCGGGGATATAATCAAAGTGAACAGATTGCCCTTGGGATCTCTCAGATATGGAATATTCCCGTCCATTCAGAACTGACTTATCGAAAAGTCCATACATCCACACAAACCCGGTTGAACAAAGAAGAGCGTCGGAATAATATCTCCGGTGTATTTGGTATCAGGGCAGGCCAGATTCCCCCGGCTCATTGTGTGATTGTGGATGACATCCTGACAACCGGTGCCACAACCTGTGAACTGGGGCGCACACTGTATGAAGCCGGTGCAGATAAAATCAGCATCATAACACTGGGTACCCCTTTTACGTATCTGGGAATTCAATTTTCCCCGGATATTGATGAAACATATGAGATCGATACACATATTTAATCCCAAATGACACGAATGGCTAAAGTTGAGTCACACGAATCAGGTTCTGGGTTTTAAACGCATGTTCCTGAAGTTTATCAGTCCACTGTT
>LGGY01000185.1 GCA_001509335.1 Fidelibacterota bacterium 46_43 | reverse complement strand
TTCTATCTGCACCCGTTTGATGGTTCGCTGGGAAAAGGTCAGCATTTGTGCCTGTATTTCCCGGGCCAGGCGTTCAGCTGTGAATTCATGCTGTAAAAGCTCCGGTACCAGGGATTGTCCGGCCAAGATATTGATCATCCCGATGAATCGCATTTTGGTCAGCCGCCGTCCCAAATGATAGGTGAGTCCTGCCGCTTTGTAAAAAATGACCATGGGTTTGTTGTGGATGGCTGCCTGCAAACTGGCGGTTCCGGAGCAGACGGCAATGACACTGGAATTGGCCATGAGTTTATTCACATCGCCGGTGTAAACGGGAATGGGGAAATCCCGGCATAAATCCCGCCAGAAACTGTCATCAATGGAGGGTGCTTTGGAAATGACAAACTGCCACGTGGGAAATTTTTCCCTGAGGATTTTCACCGTATCCTTCAGAATGGGAATATGCCGGATCAGTTCCTGCTTCCGGCTCCCGGGCAGAATGCTGATGAGGGGAAGGGTGGAATCCACCGGCAGATGTAAATCTTCCAGGGGAGGATATTCGGTGGATAAAATCCTGTTTGCCAGGGGATGACCGACAAAGGTCGTTTTTATGCCAAATTGACTGAAATAGCGTTCCTCAAATGGGAAAATGGTAAAAAGATGGGTCACATACTTTTTGATTTTCTTGTTTCGTTTTGCTTTCCAGGCCCAGGTTTGGGGCGCGATATAGTAGAAAACCGGAATTTTTCGTCTGTGAGCCCATTTGGCGATTTTTAAATTAAAACCGGGGTAATCAATCAGAAGGATACCTTCCGGTCTGCGTGTACGGATAGCATTTTTAACGGTCTTGAACATGGTCCGGATAAATGGGATATTCATGAGAATTTCATAAAATCCCATAAATCCCGTGTCCCTGGAGTGAATTAAGAGCTCTGTCCCTGCCGCAGCAATCTGATTTCCGCCGATTCCAAAGACAGAACATTCAGGATAAGCATCTTTTAATGCCCGAATAATCCGTGAACCGGGTTCATCGGCGGAATGATCCCCCGCGATGATACAAAAAGACCGGATGTCTTTCAGGGCTTTAGTGTTTTTAGTCATATTTATGGGATGGAAGCGAATTTTTTATGATGTGCTATCACTGCATTTTGGATATCGATAGCCAGTTTGAGAGCCTGATAGCCATCCATCCCACTTACAACCGGTGGGGTGCCTTCAGCACAGGTCCGGGCAAATTCACGGAGTTCCGTTTGAAGGGCATTTTCTTTAGGGGCGGTCAGTTTTTGATACCGAAAGCCTTTTTCGAAATCTTTGGGAATATTTACCATAATCCGTTCACTGTCTTTCGCAATGTCTTCCGAGTTTTCCTCAAGCTGATACAAATCGGCACTCTGGTTCATGAAATCGACAGAGGCATATCCGCTGGGCTGAAAAAACCGCATTTTCCGCATCTTTTTAGGGGATATCCGGCTCGAGGTAAGGTTGGCAACAGTACCGTTTTCGAATTCTACCCGGGCATTGACGATATCGGTCCGGGGGGATAATACAGGCGATCCGGAAGCACGTATTTCTGAGACGGGACTCCGCACGACATGAAGGAGGATATCAATGTCATGGATCAGCAATTCCATCACAACCGGTACATCCGTTCCCCGGGAGGGATTGAACTGTCCCAAACGATGAGATTCAATAAAGACCGGTTTCAGAGGAAAAGACTTCAGCACTTTTTTGAAGATGGGATTAAAGCGTTCAATGAATCCCACAGTTAAATAAGGCCCTTTGTCCGCATCAGTGAGAGAAAGAAGTTCTTCAGCCTGAGCCAGGGTTTCGGTGAAAGGCTTTTCCACAAAGGCATGTTTGCCTGCCTTCAAGGCCTTTTGTGCAATTTCATAATGAGATATGGTAGGAACCACAATATCTGCCAGGTCGCATTTTTCAATGAGTTCATCATGGGAGCAGGAAGGAATATGATACTTTTCGGGTATCTCTTTTTGTTTTTGGGGATCGATATCACAAAAGCCAACGACTGTGACTTCAGGAATCGCCAGCCAGTTTTCCAGGTGATAGGTTCCGAATTTTCCGACGCCAAAAAGGCCTACACGTATTTTTTGGTTTGGTATCACGATCGGAATTTATGATAAAGGCGGCTTAAAACAAATTTGAAAAGCGTTGATTCAGGGAAGGCGGTTTATGGCAGATTTCAGATGATCTGTCTGATGACTTTGAAAGGGGACAAATTTTTCTACAAAGGTCCCATCCGGCTGATAGATTACAATCCCCGGTCCGGAAGTCAGGGTGCCCGGAACCATTTCGAGAAGGCTGGCACACACATTAAAAACATCCACATAAAGGGGCGCGGAAAGATTGCGGGATTGTCTGAAAGTTTTCAAAACCTCGACATCCTGATTCTCTGCAATAAAGAAAAATTTGCGTTTTTCTGTATTAGTCTCTTTGATCAGGCTGTTGAGATCATCAAACCAGGATTCAAGGGTAGGGTCATCGGTCCTGAAAAAAATAAGAACCGTTCCATAGCGGGGGGCATCTGGACGGAGAAGACGTGGTTCACCGGTATAATCCCGGAGATGTACATTTTTATTATCCAGGGTTCTGACAACGGCATCCGGCATCTGAGCGAAGGCCGTTGTGATGAACAAAATCAGGAAAAATGTAGTGATCTGTTTATGCATATTTCATAATTGTTATAATCAAATATACAACTACACATCCGGGAGATCAAATAGTTTCATTTTTCTGTTTTTGTCGGCTCCGGAAATAGGCATATACCGGAGCACCCGTGAGAATAAGGCCTGTTGCTGCCAAAATCCCGCTGATGGGATAGGCTTTGAAAGTCCCATATAAAAGAATCAGCTGAAAAAGAACTGATAAGCCAGCCATGATTTGCCACGCCGGTGCATGATAAGAAGGGAGGTAATCCTCCTTCTTTTTCAGCCAGAAAATGGAAGCATAGACGAGGAGGTTCTGGAGGATGTAAGAGAGGGTGAAATAGCCCAGCAAATTACCAATGCCGCCAGGTGTAAAAATGAGGAGGATGGCTATAGAAGACTGGAGGAGAATAGACATGTAAGGGGTGCCGAAGCGGGGGTGGAGCTTTCCGAAAACATTGAAAAAGAGTTTATCTCTGGCCATTGCATACTGAATTCTCGGCTGTACCATGATGCAGGCATTGGTTGCTCCCACCATGGAGATAAAAGCGGCTATGGCCAGAAAACCTCCGGCAAAAGCAGCAAAAAAGGGCAGATGCCGGAAGGGATTGGCAAAACCGCCTGAAATGGCAATGAGCATCTCATGGGGTACAATAGCCCCGGTGGCAAAAGCAACAGCTGTATATGTGAGAGTCACGAAAATGGTGCTCCCCAGCAAGGCTTTGGGAAGGGTTTCCCTGGGATTTTTAATTTCACCGGCCATATAGAGGATATTCGGAAAACCGGCATAACTCCAGATTGTCGCCGAAACACCGGCAGATAAAAGAGCAAACCAACCAATAGGTTGATCCCTGGTAAATCCCTCAGGAAAGAAAAAGAGCGTGTCTGAATTCAAAAACCCCAGTCCGATAAAAGCCAGCAGAATAAGGGGCGAGATTTTTAGAATTGTAAAAATCACCTGGAGCCTTCCACCCTGGCGGACACTTTTTATATGGACTCCGGTGAGCACAAGGATAATCAGAATAGCAAAAAACCGGGTCCATATAGAATCGGCAAGGACAGGGAAAAAGATATCCAGAGCCGCAACAGAAGCCATGGCCAGAATAGTGATGGAAGGGGTATCACTGGTCCAGAAAACGGTCCAGACATACAAAAAGGCGAGAAAGGGACTCCCCGCTTTTTGAAGGTACAAATAACCAAATCCCTGTTTCGGATAGGCAGTGCCCATTTCACTGAGGATAAAAATCTGTGGAAGCCAGATGAGTCCACCGATAAACCAGGCCAGAACCGCCAACAGAGGACTGCCTGTAGCCTGTTGAACAATGGGAAGGTTGATGAAAACCCCAGACCCGATAACGGTTCCGATAATAATACCCAAAACATGACTCATGCTAAGTTCCCGCCGGATCTCCGTCATACATCCTCCTGAATGAAGGGATTATTATGAATTTGAAAGAATTTGTAGCATATAAATCATAATTACAATACATGATTTATTCTCCCAGTGAAATCTTTTGTGCATCGGATAGCCGGAGCTGTGTAAATTTAGCCATGAACGGGAACAAGAGTGAGCGAAGCTGGATCGAAATTTCCCTGGATCATTTTGTCCATAATCTCCGTGAACTCCGGCGTTTTATGCCGGAAAAAGCTTCATTTATGCAGATTGTCAAGGCTGATGCTTATGGACATGGTGCCGTGGAAATCGCCCGGGAGGCCATTCAACAGGGAGCCGTAATGCTGGGTGTGGCAAATGCCGATGAAGGAAAACTTCTCAGGCTTCAGGGCATTCAGGTTCCGATTCTTATTTTGTCTCCCTCTTTGATGGAAGAAATCCCCCTTATCCTGAAATATGATTTAACCCCTACGATTGGAGAGCACCATTTTGGCCAGATTCTGGGACGTGTGGCCCGGGAAAAAGGGAAAATTCTCCCCTTTCATGTAAATGTGGACACCGGAATGGGTCGAAGCGGGGTTCGTTATGAAGAAGCAGAAGCACTTATACGGGAACTAACTCAAGTCAATAGCCTTTATTTTGATGGACTTTTTACCCATTATGCCGCCAGCGAAAACGATCCGGAGTATTCAGCATATCAACTGGATCGATTCAGTAAGCTACTGGAAAAAATCCCCGAACATCCCCCATGGATTCATATCGCCAACAGTGCCGGACTGGTGAATTGTCCGGATGATGTCAGTAATTTGTCCCGGCTGGGACTTTTATCCTATGGGATTTACACCGATCCGTCCCTGTGTGAAAAGATCAATCTGAAACCGGTAATGACTTTCAAAAGCCGTGTGTCTTCCGTGAAACGGGTGATAAAGGGGGAATCGGTCGGATATAACCGGACCTATATTGCCCCGAAAGAGACTCCCTATGCTATTATACCTGTAGGATATGCCGATGGCTATGATTACCTGTTATCCAACAAGGGAACTCTCCTGATTCATGAGGTTCCTTGTCCCGTGATCGGGAAAATCAGTATGGATATGACTGCGGTGGATATTTCATCTGTGCCCGGGGAGGTTCAGGTGGGGGATGAAGTCGTCGTCTTTGGAGATGATCACCTTGATGTCCGGGTAGAGACCCTGTGTAGATCCTATAACGGGTCTCCTTATGAACTCTTATGCCAAACCGGTCGTAGAGCCCGACGTTTTTATTTCAGGAATGGTGACCTCATCAAAGCACGTCCTCTGGCCCGGCGCGAATTCATTTCAAGTGATTATGAACCTGAAGAATTATCCCGGGTGATTGAATCGGCTATCGGAGAGAAGACGGGTAACCGGGACATTGCCCGGTTGATTTTTGACACGGTTTTACAAAGGCTTTTCCGGGAAGAGTTTCGACCTCTTTTTCACCGGCACCGGTTCTACCATCGCCTTCGTTTTTCCAAACCGGAAGAAAAAAGTCTTGCCGGAGAATATTTTCAGATCGATACAGAACTCTCTTTCAGAAAACAACTGGAGCGTGATTATTTTGTGATAGCCTGCGCCGGAAACGAAAGGGAACTGGAAACTTATTTCCGCAGGGATGATGTGGAGTACCGCTGGCTTTTGGATGGGTCCCTCCGTCCTGATGACCGGAGTTTCACTATTACCTCGGTCCGTGTGAACGATCTGGATCTGAAATATGAAAGCAGACATTCCGGGTCCTGTCTGGAACTCACTTGTACACATAAAGACCTGCACAAGTTGGTAGGGAAGCAGGTTCGTTTTACCATAAACACACGCACCTATTATCTAAAATCATCCCATCAGCTGACAGTTTTTGTAACCGGACTCACCCGGGGAGCTGAGATTTCTGTGGATTATGACGGTGTTCTTCCGTCCATGGATGTGGTTCCATTTTTCCCGGGCGGCCAACCGGAGATTCAACGTGGCAAAGGATCCATCCATCTGATAACTCCTGAAAAAGAGTGGCTGCTGCCAGGAAGCGGGGTGGTTTTTGCCTTCTGAC
>LGGY01000126.1 GCA_001509335.1 Fidelibacterota bacterium 46_43 | reverse complement strand
TATGCCATTGAATTGGAATACAAAGTTAATCTTCCCGAAACACTGACAGACAACCCGGATATGGTTCTCAATGATTTCGCAAAGGAAGTAGAGAAATTATCTCCCTCAGATGACCCCATGTTTCGGTACAATCTGTTGAAGACAGTCTCTGACGAGATTGCTGCCTGTTATTTTGATGAAGATTTTACGGAAGAATAATCAATTTCTTTCAATCGGTGATTTAAGAAAAAGACTCATCTTTATTTCATCCCGGACTTTCATAGGACCGAAACCGGGTCTTGAAAGGTTAAAGTCTGACATGAGAATGATAAAATCAGCCCGGGCTATCCAATTATCTCCATCCTGGCTGATCTCTCCCTGAATTGTATAGGGTTTTGATATACCCTGCACAGTCAGCATACCATCAAGGGTAAAAGGGCTTTCCCGGGGATTCTGTCAGATTGATTACTGCCTGATAGTTTATCCGTGGGAACTCATCCTTCAGCAAGACTCCGGAAAACATGTGTCCATCCCTGCGTGCATGTTCTGTGGTAATCCCCTCGACGGGGATGCGAACCTGAAGCGTTCGTTGATTATCAGCATTTACCGAATCCACAAACACCTGAAAACGGGTAATAACAACAGGGAATTCATGGGTTGGTGTAGAAGCGATCCCCTTCACCCACCCGACAGACTCGATCAGGATATATTCCCGGGCATCTGCCAGAGGAAAATCAACAGAATTATTTGAATGCATATCATGTCACCTTCCTTTTATTGATTAAAAACCAAGAACTATCCATAAAACAAGGTTACAAAAACATAATACGGAAATTAAATCACCGTATCCTTATGAAACTTATCGTATTTTCGGGGAAAATCCGTCCGGTAATGGAGTCCGCGGCTTTCTTCCCGACTCAGGGCAGACCGTGTGATGAGATAAGCTATGGTTGTCATATTCCTCAATTCCAGTAGTCCTTTGGATACCCGGGTCCGTTTATAGTAATCTTCAATTTCATCATATAATAAATTGATGCGACGCATGGCCCGGATCAGGTGATTTTTTGAACGAACAATCCCCACATAATCCCACATTATGGTTTGAATTTCAATACGATTGTGTCTGAGCACTCCCCATTCCTCATCATTTTCCACACCTGAGTCATCCCAATCGGGAATCGTCACTTTAAATTGGGGGCCGGGTTTCTGCAATACTTTCCAGGCGGCACGATGACTGAAGACGACAGCTTCCAGCAGGCTGTTGGATGCGAGGCGGTTGGCTCCGTGAACGCCGGTATGGGCATTTTCTCCGCTGGCCAGAAGATTGTGCATCGAGGTTTGCCCGTTCAGATTTGTCATAATTCCGCCGCAAACATAATGTGCCGCCGGAACCACAGGAATCATGTCACGTGTTATATCCAGATCCAGATATTTTTTGCAATGCCGGTAGATATTGGGAAATCTGTTTTTTACCTCGGTCGCCGGGAGTCCGGTCATATCCAGATACACACATTTCTCCCCGTTTTTTTTCATCTCACTGTCAATGGCACGGGCTACAATATCCCGTGGCGCCAGTTCTTTTGCTTCATCGTATTTGGTCATGAACCGTTCACCCCGGCCATTTCTCAGGATGCCTCCGAAACCACGCAAGGCTTCGGAGATAAGAAACGGTTCGTGTTCCGGATCATAGAGTGCTGTAGGATGAAACTGGATAAATTCCATATTGGCAATTTTCGTCCCTGCCCGGTACGCCATGGCAATGCCATCACCTGTAGCAATTTCAGGATTCGTTGTATGCAGGTAAACTCTCGACGCACCTCCTCCTGCCATCAGTATATAACCAGCTCTGAAAGCTTCCACTTCACAGGTAACATTATTGAGGGCATATACGCCAAAACACACATTAAAAGCATACTGAAGATTATCCAATACCTGATGTTCGGTAATCAGGTCAATGGCCGTGTAGTTCTCAAATATTTGGACATTGGGGTGATTGATGGCTTTATCCAAAAGGGTTTTTTCGATTTCGTCCCCTGTCATATCCGATGCATGAAGGATTCGTTTTACCCGGTGTCCGCCCTCCCGGGCCAGATCCAGATTTTTTGCGTCATCCCGGGAGAATTTAACCCCCCAGGAAACCAAATCCTTAATCCTGTCTGGACCTTCACTCACCAGAATCCGCACTGCATCTTCATGACACAAATCGGCACCGGCCTTTAGGGTATCTCGGAAATGGTATTCAAATTGATCATCTTTCGATGTGACGGCAGCGATGCCACCCTGGGCATATCGGGTATTGCTTTCTCCCGCCGTTTTTTTTGTTAAAATTGCCACTGTTCCATGATCTGCAACTTTCAAAGCAAAGGTTAATCCGGCAATGCCACTGCCGATCACAAGATAATCTGTTTTAATGTGCTTCAAACCAACTGTCTCCTATGCCGATATCCACTTTCAAGGGGACATCCAATTCCATTGCCGATTCCATATCTTTTTTCACCAGTTCGTAAAGTATATCTTCTTCGTCAGGTGCAGTTTCAAACACGAGTTCATCATGAACCTGTAAAATCATCCTGGATTTTAAGTTTTTCTTCTGCATATCGGAATCAACCCGGATCATTGCCAGTTTGATCAGGTCTGCAGCCGAACCCTGGACAGGCATATTGATGGCCATCCGTTCTGCAGCATCCCGAAGGTTCCGGTTTTCACTCCGGATATCCGGCACCTGCCGGTACCGTCCCAGCAATGTACGTACCATCCCCGTCTCAGCCGCTTCTTTCTTGATATTTTCCACATATTTTTCCACACCTGGATAGGTGTTAAAATAGGCTTTGATAAGGGCTGCCGCATCCTGACGGCTCATATCCAGCTCATTGGACATCCTAAAGGGTCCTGCTCCATACATGATGCCAAAATTCACAACTTTTGCCTTCCGCCGCATGTCCTCCGTCACGTCCTTTTCCGAAACGCCAAAAACCAGAGCTGCTGTACGGGCATGGACATCAGCATCCTCCAAAAAAGACTGAATCAATCTTTCATCTCCCGAAAGATGTGCCATGATGCGCAATTCTACCTGGCTATAATCTGCTGACAGAATTTTCCATCCCTTTTCCTGGGCGACAAAAGCCTTTCGTATCCGTCGCCCCAGAGGAGTTCGTATGGGGATATTCTGAAAATTCGGGTCTGTGCTGCTCAACCTGCCTGTTGCTGCGACAGTCTGGTTAAATGAGGTATGAACCCGACCGGTCCTTGGATTGACCTGCTTCGGCAATGTCTCAATATAGGTGGATTGTAATTTGCTGAGGGTTCGGTACTCCAAAAGATACTTTGCAATGGGATACTCTTTCTTCAGGGTTTCCAACACAGTAACATCCGTTGAATACCCGGTTTTTGTCTTTTTTACCACAGGATATTTTAACTTTTCGAAAAGAATATATCCCAGCTGTTTGGGAGAATTCAGATTGAATCGTTCCCCGGCCAGATCGTAGATTTTTTCTGTAATTTTTATAAGTTCATTATGGACCTCTCCCTGCATCGTTTTTAAAAAATCCACATCCAGATATACCCCGTTATCTTCCATGCGGGTCAGGACGGGAACGAGGGGAATTTCAATGTCATGAAAGATTTTATCCAGTTTTTCCTTATGAATTTTTTCCTCCAGAATCCCATACAATTTCCAGGTTATATCCGCGTCCTCGGCGGCGTAAAAACCGGCTTTTTCCAGGGGGACTTTATCCATAGTGATTTGTTTGGACTTTTTGTCTCCGATGAGTTCTTCTATAGGCTGCATTTTGTAATTCAGATACCGTTGCGCCAAATGATCCAGTTTATATGAATTCATGTCTGGATTCAGAAGATATTCGGCAATCATGGTATCAAAGAGAGGGCCCTTTCCTTCTACGCCATATTTTTTCAGAACCAGCAAATCATATTTTATATTATGCCCGACCTTCAGCACGTTTTCATTTTCCAACAAGGGTTTCAATTGACTTAGTACATAGGCTACATCATCACGTGTATCAAACAGTTCGTTTTCCTTATTCAGAAACCGCAAGGGAATATATACTGCCTGAACTGCTTGATAACTCAGGGAAATCCCCACCAGGTTTGCCCTGTTGGCATCGATATGATCCGTTTCCGTGTCGAAGGCAAAAGCCTTTTCACCGGATATTTTTTGTATAAAATCATCCAGAGATTTCCTCTTATCCAATACCCGGTAATTTTGTTCCACATCTTCATAGGATTCACCCAGCCGCAATTCGTTAATCAGGGCATAAAACTCCAGTTTTTCCAATGTTTTCCGCAGAGCGTCTTCATTGAATCCTGTAAACTTAAACGTATCAAGATCCAGTTTCACCGGAACATCTGTTTTGATAGTCACCAGTTCCCGGCTTAAAAGGCCCGATTCCCGGTGCTCTTCAATGCCCTTCCGGATTCTGACATTGCTTTCTTCCAGACCTT
Organism: Fidelibacterota bacterium 46_43; assembly: GCA_001509335.1. GTDB lineage: Bacteria > Fidelibacterota > Fidelibacteria > Fidelibacterales > Fidelibacteraceae > Fidelibacter. Next base: position 24,138 of record LGGY01000126.1, on the reverse strand, counting down.
TTTCCAGAACAAGATCAAAAGAACCGTACTTTTTAATAAGCTTTACGGCTGTTTTTTCGCCAATTCCCGGTATGCCCGGAATATTATCCGATGAATCCCCCATAAGAGCAAGAAGATCTACAATCTGCTCCGGTCCCACACCCCATTTTTTTTTCACCTCATCCGGAGTATAAACCACCAAGTCCTTATTGCCTATAGCCGGTGAATAGAGAAAAATATGATCATTCACCAACTGCATAAAATCCTTATCCCCCGATACCATATATGTATCCAGTCCCTTTTCCTGTGCCTGAACAGCCAGGGTGCCAATGACATCATCGGCTTCAAAACCGGATTTCACGAAAACCGGAATATTCATGGCTTCCATAATATCCCGGATCCAGGGAATCTGCGGACGCATTTCAAAAGGCATTTTTTCCCGTGTAGCCTTGTATTCGGGATATTTTTCATGTCTGAAAGTTTTTTCTTTGGCATCGAAGACAACGGCCAGATACTCCGGGTTTTCATCTCTGATGAGTTTAAGCACCGACTTCGTAAAACCATATGCCGCACTGACATGCCTGCCATCACTGGTAAGCAGGGGATTCCGGATAAAAGCAAAATGTGCTCTGTATGCCAACGCCATCCCATCAATCAGGAATAGACGTTTTTTTTGTGTCATGAAATAGCTCCTGTCTGCCAAGAATTTAAGTCCGGACGTTCTCTGACAATTCTCTGTCCACAAAGGATGTATACAATCCCGAGACAGCCATCCGGCTCATGGTGCCATCCATTTCAGGTGTCAGCCATCCTTTATCCATAGCCTCATAAATACCCCTGCGCAATACCCGTGCCGGAATCACCATGTCCAGTAAATCATATAACATGGCCAGTGCATGGTACACATTCAGAGGAGAGCGGTAATTCAGAACACCTTTGTAGAATTCAGTGATATTTTCAATATAAAATTTGTTCTCATCGGTCATTAGGGCGTAACAGGAAAAGAAACCTTTATTCAAAAGCATATTCAGGGAATAGAATAGCATATCACCCAATGGATCCGGTGCAAAGATCCAACGGAATTTTTTGGGTGTTTCCGTAAAAGATTTCCAGAATTCCTGAACCGTGAGAATGAGTGAGGGCATTTTGGATTCTGCGCTTAATGCATCAAACAGCACCGCCCATTTTTTAAAGATACTGCTTTTAATAGTAACCGGCAGCACCATCACAACATCCTCGGCATGCTTTTTGTCCGCCAGTTCGAGAAAACACGAAAGAACTTTTTTCATATAGGATACCGGATAGAAACTCTGATCGGAAATCACTTCAAAATCCCTGCCGGGATAATGGGTATCACGGTTTAAACTTACGGGACGGAGACGCGTTTCGCGGCACAGATACAGGCGGACATCGGGGACCTGAATGCCTTTCAGGGAAGATGTACTCTCATGATACATGATCACCGGCCGTATGGCCAAATCATAATTCATGGCATGAAAAAGTCTCAGACGGATCCTTCTGCTGTTTTTGATACTTCTATCATCCATCTGGTCAGTGAATACAGCTTTATACGTGCGGAGTGATTTTTGAAAAAATTCTTCCGTCAGAAGAGATGTTGTGGTATCAATATTTTTTTTCTGATCTGTATAAAATTCGACCGTGACTTTTGTTTTAAAATAAGCATTGACAATATCCGTCAACGAGAGGATTTCCTCTTTGAAGGCTGAATGATTTCCCCTGTAGGAAAATGAAGCAACGTTCATAAAGCCACTTAATATGTTACATCAAACACAGGTTGCGTAAGTTGGTAATCCCCGAATCCGGTGTAATCCATAAAGACAAATTGTCTGTTCAGATTATGATAATACCAGATGATATAAGGTTTCGTTGACAGATCAAAGGTGTGTTGTTCCACGTCATCAGGCTCACCAAAAATGGTATATATCATGCCACGGTCGCTTTCCCATCCATCCAGAAAACCGGAAAATAGTTGATTGGCCAGCTCGATTCTGTGAAAATATTCATTCATCAGCTCATTATTCGGTGTGTTGGGAGACGGGTCATTTCGTTTCCAAAAATCCTGAAAGAGCTTTTTCTGTTCATCTCCGGTGGCATTCAGCATTTTCTGATATTCGTCAGCCTGTATAAAATTGGTCATACGTAAATAACGCATCTGACGCACGGCCAGATCCAGGTCATGAATCAGGGGAGACATCTCCTCCCATCGTATCTGAAACCGGGTGGAACGCCTGATTTCTTTATCATCAATCATGGTTGACAATTCAAGGGTATATGTTTTGTATCCCAGTTCATCAATGGAGACAGGAAAGGCATAATCGCGGGGACTCTTTTTTAGGTTGACAAAGAAATATCCTTCACGAATTTTTTTTCCATCGTCAAAAATACGGAAAGTAAATTTTTCTTTTCCTTCTTTGCCGGCGGCAGAAAAAATAAAACGAATATACCGGACAGGGGGGGTTTTTGAACTATCCACGTGGATGGGTTCATCCGCCGGGAAAACCTCACCCAGGAACCATGCGGTATCCTTGAACAGAGATAATTCGGCAGTAAACTCCTTTTTCCCTTTTCGCTGAGTTAAAATATCCGCCACATAGACCACAACCGTCATATCCTCAGCTTTTAATTCGTAGGTTTTTTTCAATTCCGTGTATTGATTGGATGCAATGGTTTTTTCATAGGAACGGGTTGTTATGGTTTCAAACCAGGTATCGCCGGCAATTTTTTTACCGTTGTGTAAAATTGAAATGGTTACATCCAGTTTTGCTTCAAATTCTTCACCGCTTTTCTTAAAAAGAATCGATTTATTGGGGACCCTGATGGTCATTTCAAGTTGTCCATATCCCGCTTTGTCTGAAGGTCTTATTCTGTGATCCACCTGGAAACGAATAGGATCTTCGTCTTGGGCTGCGGCGAAAAGAACAGAAACTCCTGCAAGTAAAATTAATAGTAGTTTTTTATCGATATATTTCATAGCGGGTTAATCCCTGATCTGTTCCAATATATAAGATATTACCGGATATTTCCAATGTCTGAATTGTATTGCTGCAAAGGCCTTCCTCCCGTGTAAGATGTGCTGTCTGTTCTGTTTTGAGATTGTACGAGAAGAGTCCCTGATTCGTTCCGACCCATACATACGACGTATCACAGGCAATATCGGTAATCCGAATGCCCCGCCTTAAGCCTGTCACAGGCAAGGTGCGGACCGATTCCAGCCTGAGGTCGGATTCCATAATGAAGACATCATCACTCCAGTAAATAAGTTTCCCATTCTCAGTTAAATGATCCACACCATACCGGATATTGATGAAATTCTTTCTGAAATCCAGATGATTGGTATCAGAAACCTCATAAACCATTATACCGGCATATGATCCAAGGTATAAATAATCGTTTATTTGCAGGCCAGTCTGTATTTTAATGGGAATATCCTGAACCGGGCGGACATACAGCTCTTTCAAATCAACCTCAAAAACGCCGGTTTCGGCTATAATCCAACCGGTACGACCCTGTTGAACCACGTCATGGACGGTATTGATGAGTCCCACACCGGGCGTAATGGTCTGGAAATTATCCTCACCGGGGCCGGACACAATGATTGAATGGTCGGTGATGACGAGGAGAGTATCATGGTACTGCATAAATCCCCGGACAGACTGATTCCCCAACACAGGGACATCATCATCATCAATCCACTCAAACACCTGGAATTCTTCACGGGTTTCAGTCCACCCATTCCGGTCATCCAATCCCTTATAATCAATTCCATGACCGATAAAAATCTGATCCCCGCTGGCAAAACACCGGGTCACATTGTCGTTCAACAGGCCATAAGGCTGATGTTCAACAGTTCTGATGGCTCTGTCACCGGTGTATAGCCCGTTTCCCAATGTACCCATCCACAGATTTTGGGAATTACCGTATACTGAAAATGCGATGGGATATTTTACGAAAGGGCTTTTCACGACGGAACCCTCTGTATCAATAAAATATTCTCCGGTAAACTGCACCTGATATAAATCCATCTCAATACCTGAGACAGACCAGTTAATTTTCATATTCGGTTCATGAATCGTTTTGATAAAGTTTCCTGTATAGGGATCCAATTCCACAATTCCGTCGTATGTATCGGCAAAAAGCCTGTTTCCGTCACTTCCGATCCGTTTACAGTATCCCTGAAAATCAACTTTCTCCCACTGAAAGGCTGCATCCCCAAATAATACATACAGATCTCTGTTCACCGCGGCCCACAGATAACCTGTAGCCCGGTGATAATAGATGGTCCGGATATCGGTGTCCGGAAGTCCCATGGGGCGGTTCATCGGTTTTTGCCACTTATGGAAAAGATGGGAATAGACAATCACTCCATTATTCGTTGCAAAATACGTCTTGTCATCAGATTGTGACATGGAATATAAATACCGAAAAGAGTGATAATTGGTCATTTTTTCCGAATAATGGGGACTGACAGCATAGAGCTGAGAGATCGGTATCCACAGCAGAAATAGTATCAGGATATTTATTCGTTTCATCAAAGCCTCATCAGGAAAGGTAAGAAAACAATATTTATGAATTAAAGAAAATTTTGGCTCATTTCTTTCAGGGCTTTAAGTGTAATAGGAATAATGCCCACCTCTTCACACACTTTGCCAGCGGCAAGATTTGCCATAACTGTACTTATCCTGAGGGAATACCCGGCAGCAGAAAAAAGGGCAACAGTAGAAATCACCGTATCTCCGGCACCGGTCACATCATGAATTTTCCGGGCCCGGGTGGGGATTTTCAAACAGGTGTCCGATGCTTCCAGGAGAACCATCCCGTCTTCACCCAGAGTGATAAGAACATTCTCGGCTTTCAAGATTCTGCGGATTTCCCGTGCGGCAAGGCAGGCATCATCCGGTGAATTAATTTTGATGTGGAGCAGATCTTCCGCTTCTTTCCGGTTGGGTTTAAAAAAGAAAACCTGATGGAAGAGCCGGTAATTTTCAAATTTGGGATCGATAAATACCGGAATTTTGTATTTTTTGCAGATAGAAAGCACATTCTTGATCAATTCCGGGGATAATACACCTTTGTTATAATCCTGAAAAATCACGGCATTCAGCGAATCTGCCTGATCCTGAAACCTGCGGATCAAGTCATGGCATATATTCTCAGGAATCCATGTTTTTTCTTCATGATCCATCCGCAACAACTGCTGTCCATCGCTCAGGACACGTGTCTTGGTGGTTGTCGGACGATCGTCTACTAATACCAACCCGTCGGTATTGACATGATCTTCAGCAAACAAACCTTTTAAATCTTCTCCCTGCTGATCTTGTCCTGTGATACCGAAGATGGAACAGGATGCCCCCAGAGAGCGGATATTCCGGCATACATTGGCAGCACCGCCGGGTTTGATAACAGATGACCGGATATCAACAATTGGCACCGGTGCTTCGGGGGAAATCCGGGAGACTTTCCCTTCGTGATACACATCCAGCATTACATCCCCAATCACACCGATCCGGAGCTTGCCGAAGCGTTTCTCAGCTTCATTAAAATCCACATGCCTGATCAGATCAATCAACGAGGCATTCTCCGTCCATTTCGACAGGTTTCGGCACATCCAACCATTTCAACAGGGTCGGCGCAATATCTGCCAATTTACCGTCTTTTTTGAATGTATAAGATTGAATCTCCGGTTCCACAATAATAAAGGGGACTTTGTTCATGGTGTGCTGGGTATGGGGCTGTCCGTTTTTGGCATCCCACATCTCTTCGCAGTTTCCATGATCAGCTGTTACAAAAACAGTCCCACCCTTTTCGTTAAAAAGCTTGACAACTTCACCGATACGGGTATCCAGGTATTCCAAAGCTTTTACTGCCGCTTCCAGGACGCCGGTGTGACCGACCATATCGCCATTGGCATAATTTAAAATAATGACATCGTATGTATCACTCCTGATGACTTCAATCAGTTTATCGCTGACCTCGGGAGCACTCATTTCCGGTTTCAGGTCATACGTTGCCACTTTGGGAGAAGGAACCAGAATCCGTTCTTCCTCCTCAAATTGTTTTTCCTCACCACCATTAAAAAAATAGGTCACATGGGCATATTTTTCAGTTTCGGCAATCCGAAGCTGTTTCATTCCGGCTTTGCTGACCATTTCCCCAAAGATGTTGGTGAGCTTCTGTTTGTCGAATAAAACGGGATAGGGAAATTCAGCCTGATACCGGGTCATGGTCACATAATTCAATCCCAGCTTACGGGTCCGGAATTCTGAAAATTCAGGATCATTCAATGCAATGGCGATTTCACGCATCCTGTCCGCCCTGAAGTTAAAGGTCAATACTGTATCTCCGGGTATGATCAATCCATTATATCCGGAATTTTTTACCACTGCCGGATCCATAAATTCATCAGTGATTTTTTCCTTATATTTCTTTTTCATATAGGCAACAGGATCATCCACATGTTCACCCATTCCTTCGGTCAGCATGCGGTAAGCTTTTTCAATCCGCTCCCATCGCTTATCCCGGTCCATCCCATAATACCGCCCGATAATGGTAGATAATTTGCCGATTTTGTGCTCTTTCATAAAAGCGAGCAAATCCCGGATATAGTCGACTCCGCTGTTGGGGGGTGTATCCCGGCCATCCATCAGGGCATGGACATACACTTCTTTAAAACCATCTTTTTTGAGTTCCAACATGATATTCTTCAGATGGGAAATCTGGGAATGGACTCCCGCATCCGAAAGGAGTCCCATAAGATGAAAGCGGCTTGTCCGTGATTTGCACACATTTACACATTTCCGGTATATTGGATTGTCCCTGAAGGTTTCCTTTTCGAAGGATTCATCAATACGAACCAAATCCTGTTTGACAATCCGTCCGGCACCTATATTTAAATGCCCCACTTCCGAATTACCCATCACACCGTCCGGGAGTCCGACAGCTTTTCCGTTACACGTGAGAGATGTCCAGGGTCTTTCCTTAAACAACATGTTTAAATTCGGTGTATATGCAAGTTTTGTGGCATTGTTTTCTTTCTCTTCCCGGAGTCCGTAACCATCCAGGATCATAAGTAATACTTTATTTGGCATGTTTTCTCCTTGTATAAATAGATAAAAATGTAACGCTTTTATGCGGGAAAATCAACGCACAAGGGAAGGCTTATCCAGGTTCACAGACTTCTATCTGATTTTAGCGGCATGATACATGTGACACACACCACCGCTCATGGGAATGATATCAGACACGGAGAAACCGGAGTCTTGCAAACATTTTGCAAACACATCCGGAGACGGGAAGCGATCCACCGAACCGGGCAGATAGGCATACGCACGGGGATGCCGTGAGATTCTCTTGCCAATCCGGGGGAGAATATGATGAAAATAAAAACGGAAAACGGTGTACCACAAGCCTTTTGGGGGGACGGAAAATTCCAGGATATACAGATTCCCTTTTGGTTTCAGCACCCGGTATAATTCCTCGATTCCCAACGCAAGATTTTCCAAATTTCTTACGCCAAAAGCCACCATGGCATGATGAAATATGTCATCTTCAAAGGGAAGTGCTTCCAGGTCTCCAAGGCGAAATTGTATCCGCTTATCGTGGATACGTGTACCGGCGATGTGAAGCATCTTCGGGGAAAGATCTATTCCTGTCAGTTGAAAAGGAATATCCGGATATCTTTTGAGGATGATACGGGTCAGGGCACCGGTGCCACAGGCGGCATCGAGTATGGACTCGTGAGTATTGATATCCATAGCACGTACCAGGCGTTTTCGCCAGACATGGTCCAGTCCGAAACTGAGGAAATGGTTGAGGAAATCATACACCGGCGAGATGGAATCGAAAAGTGACCGGATTTTATCCTTTTCAGGGCCGGTTGGGTTCGTTCTCATTATGGTCAGACCAGCGTGGATAGAGTTCATGGGAGATTTTCAGGTTTTCCATAATTTTACCGCTGATATAGGCTTTGATATCCTCCAGGCTTTCGGGAAAGGTATAAAAGGCAGGGACAGGCGGCAAAATAATAGCACCAGCTTTTCCGGCCTGTAGCATATTTTGAAGGTGGATGGAATTCAGGGGAGTTTCCCGGGGAACCAGTACGAGTGTTCTCCGCTCTTTCAGCATCACATCAGCAGCCCGTTCGATTAGGGAATAGGAGTATCCGTTCGCCACAGCCGAGAGGGTTTTCATGGAGCATGGAATAATCACCATTGCATGGGCAACCCCTGACCCGCTGGCAAAAGGCGCAGAAAAATTACCGGGATCCCAGATACGAATGGAATGGAATTCGGAAAAATAATCATCGAGTGAAAGATTTTTCGGTACTCTCACCTCCTGACGGAAAACCTTTTCCCCCATGTAGGAAAAGATGATATGGATTTCCGGAATCCGGTGTGCCAGCTGACGGATAAGATGGTCAGCCAGTGGAGCACCTGTGGCACCGGTGACCGCTATGATGATTTTTTCCGGTCCTTTCATGGCAGAAAAATACGATCCAATAAGACAAATCCAAAGTACAATAGGGAAATCATACCGTTCATATTAAAAAAAGCCTTGGCGATATTATCATGACTTCTATAAACCAGCAGATGTTCATATATGATGAAAATGCTTATGATGCCTGTCCCTGTCCACAGAATCCATCCTGCAGGATACAGAAGATGGAGAAAGACCAGGAGGAATACCATGGAAGCATGGCAGAGCCGACTGATTACGATGGCTTTATGGAGGCTCATAGCCGCCGGGATGGAATGCACGCCGTGCTGCCGGTCAAAGTCCACATCCTGAATAGCATACAGAATATCAAACCCGGCAGTCCACACACCCACGGCAGCACTGAGCAGGATCGGGGTGATATGCAATCCGCCGGTAAGACCCAGCCAGACACCCGAGGGAGCAATCCCAAGAGAAAGGCCTAACACAAAGTGGGTTCCTGCCCACACCCTTTTCAGGAAACTGTATCCCATTAAAATAGCCAGGACCGGGAAAGCCAGCCAGAAACAGATCCTGTTCAGCATGGCAGCGGAAAAGAGAAAAATCAGGGCTGAGACAGAAACAAACACAAGGGCAGCCCTTGGCGAAATCACACCTGTAGGCAGTTCTCTTGTACGAGTTCTGGGATTGAGAGCATCCAGCCGCCGATCTGCCAGCCTGTTAAAGCCCATGGCAGCACTTCGGGCAGAAACCATGGCAATCAGGATCCAAAGAAGTTTTATCAGCCATACATCAGGCGGGATTGAAAACATATCCACAGCAAAGGTAAAAGATGCCATAGCGAACGGCAGGGCAAACAGGGTATGGGAGAATTTAATCATCCGGCCGTAATCAAGAATTCTCATAACGGGTACGCAGATACGCTTCATAGCCGGTTTTTCTCAGCAAGCAAGCCGGACAGCTTCCGCATCCATAGCCCCAGGCATGGCGGGTGAAATGATCCCCACGATAACAGGTATGGGTCTTTTCCACTATGGTTTGCATAACGCCCAATTCGTCTGACAATGCCCAGATCTCTTTTTTGGACAGATGCTGAAGGGGTGTCGTGATCCGAATGGGATAATCCAGCCCTTCGCGAAGTGTCGATTCCATGATGTGGATAAAAGAAGCCCGGCAATCAGGATATCCGGAATAATCTTCGTCATTGACCCCCACAATAACGCTGTCAAAATTGAGTCTGTATGCCAGGGAGGCCGCCAGGGTAAGAAAGACGATATTCCGTCCGGGGACAAAGGTATTTGGCACGCCTTTGTTTGTCATCTGAATATCCGTTTCTTCAATCATGGCCGTTCCTCCTATTTGTTGAAAGGCGGGAACATCCAGAACATGCAGAGGTACTTTATTTTCCTCACAAAGACGGCGGGCACACTCCCACTCGATTTTGTGGCGTTGTTCATAGTTAAAAAACACCGCCTCCGTTTGATTCGCGTATCGAAGCGACCAAAACAGGCAGGTTGATGAATCCTGTCCACCGGATAAAAGAACAAGGGTTTTCATGGGATATCCAAGTATTTATGCAGTTGAACATTTAAGCGCCATTTGGGATGACCCAAAACATACTCAAGACAATAGCAGAGATTGTCATGATCAAATTTTTGAGGATTGTTTAGAGATGGGTTTAGGGGACTGACAAAATAGTGTTCAGCCCTGATATTAAAATCACGGGGGACTTCCCCTTTTTTAAGCAGAACTCTCAATTCATTACATTCCCTGAGGACAGGCATATCAGTTTTGGGTGAGACGGCAATCCAGTCAAAAAAACCTTCAGGAACAGAAAATGTTCCGTTGGTTTCCAGATGGATCCTGTAATGGGCGGATTGAAGTCTTTTCAGCAGAGGTTTTAACGGATGTATCAGCGGTTCACCGCCTGTCAGAACGACGGTTGGGGCAGGCCAGGACTCCAGTCGCCGGAGTATTTCATCTGCCGTAAGGATTTCTTTCATCGAATAATCTGTATCACAAAAATCACATGCCAGATTACATCCGGCAAAACGGATAAATGTCACCGGCAGACCTGTCCAGAAACCTTCTCCCTGAATGCTTGAAAATATATCGTTTACAGGGTAAGCACAGCTTTGCTTGTGGGTGTTTCCCATAGGATGATTTTAGAAATATCCAAATTCCGGGCCTGGAGTCGACGGGCAATCCAGGCACACAGATTTTCGGCTGTTGTTTCGAAAGGAAGCATCACAGAACGGAATTTTCCGGATAAGGCATCCACCAGGAGCAAATCCTTTTCGTAGATGGCCACGCTGTGATCGAGGATATCCACGATTTCTTCCTTTACGATATGTTTTAAGTCTCCAAAATCCATGACAAAACCATGCTTATCCGGTACACCCCGGACATAGACTTCCAACGTGTAGGTATGGCCATGGAGATGCCGGCATTTTCCCTGATGAAAGGAGAGCCGGTGTGTCATGTCGAAGTGAAATGTTTTTGATATTTCAAAAAGTTGTGTCATGTCATTTTAAAAGTAAGATGTGTCCCTGCAAAGGTTTTGAACGGATAGTCAGAGTATTGTCTTTCATCGTCACAAGATCTGAGCCATAAAGGGACTGTGCTTGTTGCATTTTAAGTTGAGGTGGCAGATCGATAGTAATCATTCCTTCTGAATCGCTGCGATAATTCACAACGAGGAGTGTTTCCTGCAAATCCCTACGGAGATAGGCATAGGTCACAGGATCGGCCTTCACCGTATACAAAACTCCATATCGGAGTGCTGAATGAGTATTCCGGATATCTATCAGTCGGGATATCTGCATACGGAGTTCCTTTTCCACCTCTTTCACATTTTTACCCCAGCGCATCATCCGCCGGTTGTCAGGATCTGCAGCACCTGTCATTCCGATTTCATCCCCGTAATAGATAATAGGAATCCCGGGGATTGTCAGAAGGTAATTCATATACAGATTGATGAGTTTGTATGTACGGGGATGATCGACCTGGATATTCCGTTCCCATCCTGCTTCAGCTGCATTTTCATCCCAGCGGAGATCACCGTCCGCATAGGCAGCAAAGCGCGGCTGGTCATGGCTGTCCATCATATTGGCCATCACATGCAGCTGGCCGTAATATTCCAGGGTTCGTTTCATTTCCCTGTCCAGATTTTTGAAATCGGAAGAATCGGTGACAAAAGTCATGCGTGCAGGCCAGTAGAGATTAAAATTAAACTGGGCATTCAATTGGCCGTTTGTCACATAAGAACTGACCAGATCATAATCGCCGAAGGTTTCACCAATCTGATAAAGATCTCGGGAAGGAAAATTCTGACGGATTTTACGGGTCAGTTCACGCCAGAACTTATTGGGAACATGTTTAACGGCATCGTGGCGGAACCCATCGAATGGATAGTTATCAAGCCACCACACAGCATCATTGGTGACGGTTTCCAGAGCTTCCGGTGATCCTTCGAAATCGTAGCTGGGAAGATAAGGATCAAACCAGGTGGTGAGCCGGTGTTCATCCCAAAGGCGTAAATTCATGCGGCCGTCCGGCAATTCAAGCTGTCCGAACCAGTCAGAGTGTTCCTGAAAATAGGGATGTTCCTGATGGACATGATTGGAGACAAAATCTTTAAGGACCCAGAGTCCGTTTTTATGGGCCTTTTGTATCAGTTCTTTCAGCAATTCACTAGTACCGAAGCGGGGTTCCACATTCCGGGGATGAACCGGCCAGTATCCATGGTAGCCTGTATACCAACGATGGGGTTCCGGTGTTTCACGGAAAGCTTTATCGGTCGTCTCCTGAATCGGGGATATCCAGAGGGTATTCACCCCTAAGCGGTTAAAATACCCGTCTCCGATTTTTTCCATGATCCCGGCCAAATCTCCTCCCTGAAAGTTTGCGCGATCAGCCAGTTGGGGATGTTCTACCGGATCATCATTTTCCGGATCCCCGTTAAAAAACCGGTCTACCATAAGGGAATAAATAATGGCATCATTCCAAACCAGTTTTTCATTCTTCAAAGGCAGGGGTTCTCCATCCTTCAAATAGAGCTCAACCACATTACTTCTCACATGACTATTTGCCAGCACACACCGCACACGGTGGAGTCCGTCCAGGTAGACCTCCCGCGGACTCAGGCTGACGATCACCTTATTGGCATCATCGAGGACCATCACATTTTTTTCGGATATGCGGTAATTATCAAAAAGGGCGATGATATGGGTTTTATTGAGAGGATCCTGAAAATCCCCCCGGTCAATGATATAGTGTAAATCAATCCGGCCGTTTTCTCTGGGACCGATTTTATCAGGAAAAATAAAGGGTTCTTTGCCTGGAAAGGAAGGGTCTACCGAGAGAATGGAATTAAAACCGCCTAATCCGTTGGGCAGAGAATCCGGATTGTTCGGATCCAAAAATTCTTGTCCATCTACATAAAACTTATATTCATACCGTCCGGGATCAAACTGGACATCTGCTGTATACATGCCATTGTGATTGATATCTTCCATAAAGATATCATGTCGGTTCCAATTATTGAAGGATCCGAAAACCGTGATGACTTCCGGCGTATTTTTTGGGCGATAAACAAATGTCTTATTAATTCTGGATTCAATTTTTAAAGGAATCACATATTCGGTGTTTTTGAACGTGAATGGCAGAAGGGCAACAGTTCTGGGGGGGGCAGATGCATGAATTGTGATGCTGGCATTCACCGAATCATAACAGACCCTGAATGCATCATCACTTTGGAAACTTATGGACTCATAAGAATCCGCATAAAACAGATCAGACAACAAAACAGTGGTGGAATCACCCTGATAAACCCGGATAAAGGGGATGATATCCAGCTTTGATGCAGCAGGATCTTCCTGAGGTGAACAGGCAGCAATAAAAATTGATAAAATGGCGAGAAAAAACAACAGGCGTTTCATACTTCCTCTCTGACTTTCAAGGGGTAATTTAGGACAATAGACAATAAAATGAGTAGAACTATCTTATTCAATTGATTTCGTGAAATTGAAATATGTATATTAAACTTAGCATGAAATAAGTTATAAACGTGAGACACGTCACACAGAAATTCAAAAAAAATCAATACATTAACCAAACCCAATAATTTTATTCGGAGACGTTTATGAAAGTCCGTTTTTGGGGAGTTCGGGGTTCTTTGCCAACACCAATATCGAACCAGCAATACACCCACAAAATACGAAACATTCTTGAGCAGGCTTCAAAAGCAGATATATCCACAGCATGGCGGCGGGAAAAATTCATACAGGAACTGCCATTTACGGAAAGAATGCTTGTGGGCGGAAATACAGCCTGTCTGGAAGTCCGTGCTGATAACAAACTGATCATACTGGATATGGGCAGCGGACTGGTTAAGCTGGGCAATTATATCAATGAACATGAACAAAATGGGAATCCTTTGGATATCCATATTTTCATGAGTCACACTCACTGGGATCATATTGTCGGATTTCCCTTCTTCAAACCGGCTTTTCTGCCACAAAATACCATAACCTTTTACAGTCCTCACCCCAATTTTAAGGAGCGCCTTGAATATCAGCAGGATTTTCGCTTCTTCCCCATATCACTCAATCACATGGCTTCCAAAAAGGTCTTTATCACTCTGGAAAAAAACAGTGATTATAAACTGGGGGATGTCACAATCAGTAATATCCAACAATATCACCCCGGAGATTCTTTTGGTTATAAAATAAGCCATAAAGGGAAATCTCTTGTGTATGCGACAGATTCAGAATATAAAAATCTGACAGATGATTTTATAGGCCGTCATAAAATATTCAATAAAGACGCGGAATTACTAATATTCGACGCCCAATACACCATAGAGGAAGCGCTTCACAAGGAAGACTGGGGACACAGTTCGGCGATGCAGGGTGTAGATTTTGCTATTTCCTGCGGTGTAAAAAAACTGGCTCTCTTCCATCATGAACCGGATAATGATGATTACAAAATTTACTCCATGTTAAGACGCGCCATTGAATACAAAAGGGCAAATTATCCCAATTCCAAACTGGAGCTGATGCTGGCTCATGAAGATTTAATCATCAATTTGTAAAAAAACATGTTATTCAAGAAAAAGCCCCGGAATCCGGGGCTTTTCTTTAAAACTGACTCATATATATTTAGTACAATTTTGTTCTGAGCTTAAGAACTGTTCCCGGTTTCAGGGTATCATAATCATTACCCAGTTTATCGTAATTATCTCTGAGAATCACAACCCAGGCATAATTATTGCCATATTCTTTTTCTGCGATGCTCCAGAGAGTTTCACCCTGAGCAACTGTATAATCATAGAGATCGTATTTAACCGGTTTGGCAACTTCCCGGGGTTTTTTCAGGTCATATTCCTGGTAAGGATAGATAATATCCGGATTGTCACCGATTTTTTCGTAGTTCCAATTCCAGATCATTCTCCAGACAGATGCCCGGCCATATTCGTTCAGGGCAATTTTCGTCAAATAATCACCGGGGCGGGTCATATAGATCACATTCACGCTGTCTGGCATTGAAACAGGCGTTGCTTTCTCTTCAACAACAGCTTTTTCGGGAATCGTTTTTATCTCCTTTTCAGCTTCTTGTTCTTTTACAGCTTCTTGTTCAGCAACAGCTTCTTGTTCAGCAACAGGTTCTGCTGTTTTCTCTTTTTCCTCAGTAACAACAACGTCTTTTTGTGCTTGCTCTGTTGTCTCCGCTTCTTCGATAGCTTCTTTGCTAGAACATCCGATCAGAAATCCCAGAACAAACAATACAAGCAAATATTTACGCATTTCTCCTCCATTCTAAGTTATTTGATATTTTAATGCATATATGTCAAATAAGTTTCAGTCTATTTGCATTTTCAGGAGAATATTAAGGAAATAAAGGCAGAAACTCAAGTTGAACTTTTTTCTGATAAACGGACAATTGTGATACTGATTTCATACACAATAATCAGTGGGACTACCATCAACAATTGGGTAAAGGGATCGGGAGGAGTCAGGATTGCGGCCAGAATGAAGATGACAATAAGTGCATATTTTCTGCTTTTTTTCATAAATGTAGCTTGTAAAACTCCCATTTTGGCTAAAACAAAACTTAGGACAGGCAGTTCAAACACCACACCGACACTCAGCATGAGCATCACTACGAAGCGAATATAATAATCAATGGCAATAATTGGAGAGACGGAGTATGGCTGGTTGATATTCATAAAAAAACGTAGAGCCAGGGGGAGCATCAGATAATAGGCCATGGCAGCTCCGGCAATAAAGCAGAAAAACGTGATTACGATTAAAAGTCCCACCCATTTTCGCTCTTTCCTGTATAAACCGGGCTTAACAAAGGCCCAGATTTGATAGACAAGGACGGGAATTGACAGGATCAACCCGCCTGCAAAAGCCACCAAAACCTGGACAATAAACATCCCCTGAACTTTCAGGACCTGCAGGTGGATGGGGGGATTCAACAAAAGGGCAGGATGGATCAGAAATTCTATCATTTCTTTCGCATAGAGAAAACAGACCACGCCTGTCACAACAATAGCCAGGATGCTATAGAAAAGCCTTTTTCTCAATTCCGTCAAATGATCCATGAAACTCATTTCCGGAAGTTCCTGATCTGTTTGTTGGAGTTGGTCCGCTTGCATCATCTCCCTGCCTTCATGTTGATCTTCCTACATTTTAACTCTGGAGAAGATACGGAAAATTCATTTGCCTGCCAATTTGGATCTGATTATATTTTCAGGCTTTTTGACGGAATGGGGAATTAGCTCAGCTGGGAGAGCGCTTGAATGGCATTCAAGAGGTCAGCGGTTCGATCCCGCTATTCTCCACATCTACTCGTGAAAACACAGTTTTTAACATCCATGTATCCATGAAATGCTGAATTTTATGAAACAAAGATTGTTTTCTTTTTGGGTTTTGGAGCTTTTATCACCATAAAAACAAGGTCTGCTTTGCTTTCATTGTACCAGGCATGTGGAATATCCTTTGGACTTTCAACAAGTGTTTCTGCCTGGATGTATTCTTTTTCCTCGCCGATTTCAACGATCCCTTCTCTTTTTAAAACGTAAAAAGCCACATCCCCAGGTGTGATATGACGTTTCAGAGATTGTCCGGGTTTCAGGGAGATTATGGTTACCACGGCATTTTCGGTATTGTAAAGATTCCGGGCATCCACGCCACTGAAGCGGATTAACCAGATCACATAAAAATCATATTATCAGAAGTAGAACCTGGCACCCAGGCCGCCATTGAGTACAAAATTGGTTTCAGGAATCAGATTCAATCCCGGTACAATTTCCAGAAAAATATCAATAGGAGCACTTTCCAGATTGTGAACGAGTCCAAACGGGATGCGAATGCCTACCTGGACATCATCCGTCAATTTTACCCTGGCTCCCAGACCATAGTAAAGAGAGGCAAATTCCAGCAGATCGTTTTTATGAAACAAATAATCTGCATGGAGATGCAGTGCACCATTATCTCCAAAGGACCATGCAGCGGCACCGTCAACAGCCGTATTTCCACCCGTCCACATCTTGCCACTCAGTCCTGTAGGCTCTCCTAAAATAATCCCCAGTCCCATACCTTCTGCTTTCACTGAAACAGGACCGGCACTCAAAACAAGTGCAACAACCATAAAAACTGTCAACTTTTTCATTCTTCACCCCTTTTTGTTTAATATTATAACTGTTTGATAAATTTCAGCCATTTGGTTACAAAAGATCCTGTCATCTTTTTTATATTTTTTCATCAAATCTCCTCTCCCCATCTCTATCATCGTACAGAATCAGATCTCCAGATCAATGCCAATGGGACAATGATCCGAACCCATCACCTGATCCAGAATAAAGGCATCTTTCACATTCTCTTTAAGATCAGGGGAAATATAAAAATAATCAATACGCCACCCGATATTCCGGGGTCTGGCATTTGTCCGGTAGGACCACCAGGAGTAGCAATACGGGACATCAGGATGGAACAGACGAAAGGTATCAAGATATCCATGATCTTCCAGTTTATCCATCCAGGCCCGCTCAACAGGTAAAAAACCTGATGTCTGCTCATTTTCTTCAGGTCTGGCAAGATCTATGGGATGATGGGCTGTATTGTAGTCTCCACAAATAACAAGTTTTTCTCCCTGTTCCCTCAGAGATTCAAAATAGTGAAGTGCCTCTTCATAAAAATTCAGTTTATATTGGAGCCTGTCCTCTCCCATCTGCCCGTTGGGAAAATAAATATTGAGCAATGTAAAATCGGTAAAACGGGTCAAAAGGACCCGTCCTTCCTGATCATTCCACCGATGGCCAAGTCCACATTGAACCCATTCAGGCTCAATTTTCGAATAGGTAGCCACACCACTATACCCTTTTCTTTCTGCGAAATGATAATAAGCAAAGGGATATCCTTGAGGTTGCAACATGTCTTGGGTTAGCTGATCTTCCTGAATCTTCGTCTCCTGCAGACACACAATATCTCCATCGAGTTGAAGCAGTATTTCTGGTAATCCTTTACGCATAACAGCCCGTAATCCGTTGACATTCCATGATATTAATTTCATCAACATTCCTTATTCCCGTCTTTGTTTGTGCTGATTAATCTGATAGTACCATGTTTTTTACGTTACGGTCAAGTCAATTCCTTGTAACCTCCCGGAAACGTTGAAATCATATCTTCACAAACAGAAGAAAGGAGAAAACATGATATCCAAAAAACTGGAAAAAGCGCTGAACGAACAAATCAACAAAGAGTTGTATTCTGAATACTATTATCTTGGAATGGCGGCGTGGTTCAATGATCAGGGACTGGATGGTTTTGCCAATTTCTTCAAGGTCCAGGTCCAGGAAGAACGCTTTCACGCCATGAAAATGTTTGATTATCTGGTCAACCGGGGCGGTAAGGTTGAATTGGAAACCATTCAGAAACCGCCCCAGGATTTTGAATCTGCGGAAGATATTTTCAAAAAAGCCTATGAACACGAACAATTCGTATCAAAGTCTATCAATGAACTGATGGATCTGGCAATTGCTGAAAATGATCATGCCACACGCAATTTTCTCAATTGGTTTGTTGAAGAACAGGTAGAAGAAGAAGCCTCTATGGATGAGTTGTTGACAAAAGTCCGCATGATTGGATCGAAAGGACACGGAATGCTGATGTTGGACGGGCAGCTTGCCCAACGTGCTTTCAACCCTGCCGAGATTGAAGCTTAATGGTATAATCCAATAAAATTGGGAAATAGAATTTGACATAAACAATTCAAAAAGGAGAAGATGATGCCTGTTCAAGGAGATGTACTCTTTTCACCGAAGAGCAAAACCCTGGTGGAAGTCATTCATGGAAGCGGTAGCCTGCCGGAATGTGACGGGTTCCCCATGAAAAAACTGGAAGCCAAAACAGAAGATTCCAAACATGAAAAACATGTCCCCTATGTGGAAGCCAAAGATGACGGTGTATTGGTGAAAATCGGTCAGAATGAAGAGCATCCCATGACCGAAGAACACTACATATACTATATTGAAATCCGCACAGGAGATATGAGCCTCCGCAAATACCTGAAACCTGGAGACAAACCCCAGGCCTGGTTTCCTGTGGACCTTTCTGAGATTGTGGAAGTCCTGGAATGGTGCAACATTCATGGGCTGTGGAAGGCGTGACCTTTAAACCTTTAAACGTCTAAAGGTTTAAAGGTTGAGACGGGGTAAGAAAGGTTCCAAGAATCAAAAGGACCGACGCGGGTTGGTCCTTTTGATTTTTTACCCTTACCCCATTTAAACACTCAGGACAGAAATCATTTTCTATAATTTTTATGTCCGTCATCTGCATAATTTGTTAAATTTAAAATTGGGAAAAAATGGAGGCAGACTTATGACAGACAAGTTAAAGACCTACGAATATCAGACAGAGATCAAAAAGATTTTGGATATTGTCATTCATTCCATCTACTCCAACACGGATGTTTTTATCCGTGAACTCATATCAAACGCTTCAGATGCGCTGGAAAAATTCCGTCATATCATGCTGACGGAAGAGCCGGTTGTAGACAAGGAAATCCCCCTGGAAATTCGAATTAGCATTGAAAAAGAAGCCGGTAACCTGGTAATTGAGGATACCGGTGTGGGAATGACCAAGGAAGAGTTGATTGAAAATCTGGGGACCATTGCTCATTCCGGAACAGCTGAATTTTTAAAACAGCTCCAGAAGCATCCCGGAGAATCAGCCGAGATTATCGGCCGGTTCGGTCTGGGCTTTTATTCGGTATTTATGGTCTCAGACCATGTGAAAGTCATCACCCGTTCCTACAAACCGGCAGCTAAAGGTTATGTATGGGAATCAGACGGTGCCAGTGGATATACGATCTCCCAGGAAGAAGGAATAAAGCGCGGAACCCGAATTGTGATCCACCTGAAAGAAGAAAAAAAAGAGTACCTGGATGAAGAAAAAATCAAAGAAATCATCCATGAGTACTCCAACTTCGTCACCTTTCCGATTTTGCTTTCGGAAAAAAAGATTAATACAGTTCAGGCAATCTGGACACGTAGGCCACAGGAAATCAAGGAAGAAGAGTATACGGAATTTTATAAATTTATCGCCAATACGGAATCTGAACCCCTCTTCCGCCTTCATACATCTTCTGATGCACCCATTCAGTTGAACGCCTTGCTCTACATTCCCGGGGAAAACTACGAAGTATTCGGACTTAACCGCCTGGATCCGGGGGTCCACCTCTATTGCAATAAAATCCTTATTCAATCGAAAGTAAAAGATCTTCTTCCGGAATATCTCCGCTTTGTCAAAGGTGTGGTAGATTCGGAAGACCTTCCCCTGAATATTTCCAGGGAGACGCTGCAGGATAACCAACTGGTGAAGAAAATCGGCAAACACTTGACAAAGAAAATTTTGTCTACTCTGAAAGACCAGAAAAAGGAACATCCTGACAAATACCGTGATTTCTGGAAACAGTTTTCCAATTTCATCAAGGAAGGAGCCAACACGGATTACGAAAACCGGGAAGAACTTGCAGAACTTCTTCTGTTTGAATCCAGCAAAACCAAAGCAGGTGAATGGACTTCCCTGGAAGATTATGTTTCCCGGGCTTCTGAAGATCAAAAAGAAATTTATTATCTGACCGGCATGTCCAGAGAGGAACTGGAAAACAGTCCCTATATGGAATCCTTCCGGGCTGCAGATATTGAAGTCTTTTATCTGACCAATCCCATTGATGATTTTGTCATGACATCCATTCGGGAATACAAAGAGAAAAACCTGGTCTCAGCTGATAACGCAAACATTAAACTTCCAAAAAAAGAAGAAAAAACCGATTCAGAAGAAAAAAAAGAGGAGAAAGAGAAGGTCGACGATAAAGAGATGAAGGACTTTCTCAAATGGCTTTCCAAACATCTCAAAGACCGGATTTCCGAAGTAAAAGTCTCGGACCGCCTGGTAGACAGTCCGGCACTATTGGTCAACCCTGATGATATGATGACAGTCCACATGCAAAAGATTCTGGAACAGGCCGGACAATCTCTGTTCTCATCCGGTAAAAAAGTATTGGAAATCAATCCCAAACACGATTTAATCCGGAAAATGGTGACTTTGAAAAAAGAGGGGGGACAGGATGAGCTGTTAAAAATGCTGGCTGATCAGATCACGGATAACGCTTTTATGATGGCCGGCCTGGAGACAGACAAATCGGCCATGGTCCGCCGGATCAATCATATCATGAACAACCTCGTGAAAACCTGATTTTGAATACATATTACATTGAAACATACGGCTGTCAGATGAATGTATATGACAGCGAAATCATTGCGGCCATTCTGCAATCCGAGGGTCTGGAAGAAGTTGACACGCCAGAAAAGGCAGATCTGGTTCTTTTAAACACCTGCAGTGTCCGGGATTTGGCCGAGCAAAAAATTCATACACGTCTGGGACAGCTTCGGATAATCCAGGAAAGTACCAACCCGGGCATGAAAATGGGTGTTGTGGGATGTATGGCCCAAAACCTGAAAAAAGATATCCTCCGGAAAAAACCCTATGTCAGTTTTATTCTGGGGCCCGATTCATACCGGCACCTTCCGGCTATCCTGAAATCCGGAGATATTCCGAAACGGGTAATCGACATACGGCTCTCTTCCCTGGAACTGTATGACGGACTTTTTCCGGCACGCCATGAAGGAATCAATGCCTGGATATCCATATCCAGGGGATGTAACAAATTTTGCGCCTACTGCATTGTTCCCTATACCCGTGGACGTGAAAGGAGCCGGAAACCGGAAAGTATTCTGGAAGAAGCTAAACGGGCGGTTGACAAAGGATTTGTGGAAATAACCCTCCTGGGGCAAAATGTGAATTCATACCGTTCTTCTACCGGCGGTTTTCCCGGTCTGCTGAGGCAACTGGCAAAAATCGAAGGGCTCCTGCGAATCCGCTATACTTCTCCACACCCTCAGGATGTGAGTGATGATTTGATTGCAGTCCACAGGGAGCTATATCCCCGTGTATGCAATCATATTCACCTTCCATTGCAAAGCGGTTCAAATGCTGTTTTGAATGCCATGAACCGGACATATACCCGGGAACATTATCTGAAACTGGTGGAAAAAATACGAACCGCTGTTCCCGATATGGCCATCACAACAGATCTGATCGTGGGTTTTCCGGGAGAAACGGAAAAGGATTACGAAGATACCCTGGATATGATGAAACAGGTCCGTTTTGATGCGGCATTTATGTTTAAATATTCACCACGTCCCGGGACAAAAGCGGCTAAAATGGATGACGATGTGCCAGATGATGAAAAATCCGACCGCCTGAACCGTATGATTCGCCTGCAATATGAACATACGCTAAAAATGAACCGATCCCTGATTGGCAAAGAGGTGGAAATTCTGGTGGAAAAAGAAAGCAAAAAACGTTCCAGGGACATGATGGGACGGACATCCAGCAATAAAATTGTTGTATTTCCAGCCCTCCGCTATAAACCCAAAGATCTGATCACCCGAACCATTACAGATGCACAGGGTGTCACTTTGATGAGTGGAGAGTTGTAAGTGCAGAGTCATAAAGCCAGACTCTAACCTGGCTCTGAGTTTGAGTTTTAAGTTTTGTGTTTGTTTGAGTGAAAAAGCTATTATTAAGGGTAAATTTAGATTTTTATTTGTTAATTAGAGTTTTCTTTGTTTTGATTCACCTTGAAATAGAGAATGGTTGTGTTAGAAATAAGGATATGGAAAAAAGGCCTGGATTAATCATATTAAAATCTATACATGACTGGCCGGTGATCGGATAAGACTTCAAAATAATCAGTGAATATCCTATCGAGTCGTAAGGTTGTGACCGTTGAATGCTTATGGGCTTCAAAAAGGGCGCGGGTAATCAATATATTGTCTATAAAACTGGGCCAACCGGGATAGGAGGCATACTCGGGGTCTTTCGCCAGTTCCGCAGTGACAAACAAAAAATCATCGGGACGATCAAGAAGGGCTTCAAAGCTGTATTGCCCGCTGCTCGTGGTGACATCGTCATTCCAGTCCCCGGCAATAATCCAGGGAGACTCGGCCGGATCCTGAGCCAGAAGATACTCAGCAATGATCTCGGAGGCCCGATGTCTTCTTTCCCGTGAACTGGCATCCCCCATGGCTTTCATGTGAATATCCGCCACATTAAAAATGAAAAGAGAATCCCCCCGGTTCCAGCGGAATTCCACATTCAACGGGGGTCGGGATGCGAAAAAATATGAATCCTCCACAAAAAGTTCCTGTATGTTCAACGCCGAAAACTCTTCTTTTTGCCAGGCTATCACATAATGCATCGAATAAGTCTTTGTGGAAATGGCGGTTTCATAATCGGGAATATTCCGGAACATGCGCTGGAAACTGGCTGTATTTTCTATTTCCTGAAAACAATAGATATCCGCATGGAGGGAATCAAGAACTGCCTGAAGGCGGTCAATGGTTTCACCGGATTTGGGGAAATTCTGAACATTCCATGTGATAATTTCAATTTTATCCGGCTCATCAACAGAAGCAAGGGTCCACTCCGGCGCATCTGTGTTCCCATCTGTCAGCTGGGCACAGGATGTAAAACCAATTGCCGTAATCCATAACAGATATGTCATTTTTCTCAAAAACATAGTTTAAAATTTAAGATGAAACAGAATGGATATCAAAAATTAAAATACTGTATGGCAAATATTTTCAGGATATGCTATATTGCATAGACTATAAATAGTAAAAAATGCTTATGGAGTGGTAATGAAAAAAACATTAATCCTTCTCATTCTGCTTTCAGCGGGACTCTACGGTGCACTGCCTGAAGCAGCATCTGTCGATGTCATCTCTCCGGAGAATGACGGATCTTTCTATTATCCGAAATTCAGTCCGGACGGAGAAAGTTTGCTCTTAACACGTGAGCGTTTCACCGGTTTATGGGAATACAACCTCAAAACCCAAACGCTGGTTCAGATCTCACATGAAACGGGATCAGGATATGAACCCCTCTACTCCCCGGACGGAACCCGGATCTATTATTTACGGGATACGTATGAAAATCATCGAAGATACAGATCCCTTATGGTGTATAACCGTCTGAGCAAAGGGAGAGATTATCTGATCGAGAATGAACGGCTTTTAACCCACCCTCTGCTGGCAACAGAAGAGGGAGTGGTTACACGGACCGGGACAAAGAT
>LGGY01000125.1 GCA_001509335.1 Fidelibacterota bacterium 46_43 | reverse complement strand
CCCATCGCCATGGAAAAAGAGTTGCGGTTTGCCATCCGTGAAGGCGGACGGACCGTAGGTGCCGGTGTTGTGACGGACATTATTGAATAGGAAAGCAGACCATCATGGCAGGACAAAAAATACGCATAGCATTAAAATCATACGATCATAACCTGTTGGATAAATCCACGGAAAAGATTGTCCAGCGGGCCAAGGCAACCGGAGCCATCATTGCCGGCCCCATTCCTTTGCCAACCCGCAAATCAGTCTATACGGTTCTTCGTTCACCCCATGTGAACAAGAAATCACGTGAACAATTCCAGATGAAGGTTCATAAACGGATTGTGGAAATATTGAATACAACTACAAAAACCATTGATGAACTAATGAAGCTGGATTTACCCGCAGGTGTTGATATAGAGATAAAGGTATAAACGGTGAACGGAATCATAGGACGAAAAATCGGATTAACCCGAATCTTCGACCAGTACGGCAAGAATATTCCCGTAACCGTCATTGAAGCGGGTCCGTGTTATGTAACACAGATCAAAACGCAGGATAAAGACGGATACAATGCAGTACAGCTTGGTTTTGAAGAAGCCCGGGAAAAAGTCTTGAATAAGCCCAGACTTGGGCATTTGAAAAAGAGCGGTAAAGCGCTCAGAGTATTGAAAGAGTTTCGTGATTTTGAAGCGGACGGACTGAAAACCGGTTCAGAAATCACCGTGGATATCTTCAAGCCCGGGGATGTTGTCGCCGTTACCGGCACATCCAAAGGAAAGGGATTCCAGGGTGGCATGAAGCGTCACGGTTTCCACGGGGGGCCGAAAACCCATGGTCAGAGTGACCGTTTCAGAGCTCCCGGTTCCATCGGTGCCAGTTCATCACCATCCAGAGTGTGGAAGGGAATGCGCATGGCCGGACAGATGGGAAACGAAACAGTCACCATCCGGAACCTGAGAGTCGTCGAAGTGAACACAGAAAAAAACCTGTTGCTGGTTAAAGGCAGTGTTCCAGGCGCGAGGAACGGGATCATCCGTATTATGAAGTTAGAGGATTGATGGACATGAAAATACAAGTACTGAAAAATGACGGAAGTCCTTTAAACTCAACGGTGGAACTCTCGCCGGATGTATTCGGTATTGAACCGAATGAACACTGCATGCATGCAGCTGTCCAGGCGGAACTGGCCAATATGAGGCAGGGGACTCACAAAGGAAAAACCCGGGGAGAGGTTCGCGGAGGCGGCCGGAAACCCTGGCGGCAAAAGGGACGTGGAACGGCCCGTGCCGGTAGTAACCGCTCACCCATCTGGGTCGGCGGTGGTAAAGCCTTTGCCCCCAAACCTCATCTGTACACTCAAAAGCTCAATAAAAAGGTCCGCCGTCTTGCCAGACGCAGTGCCTTATCCACAATGCTGAAAAATGATCGGGTTGTTGTGGTGGATGAAATCAAGGTGGAAAGCCCCAAAACCCGGGAATTTGTTGAATTGCTGAACAATCTGAAACTTGCCGATAAAAAACTGACCATTCTTGTAGAAGAAATTTCCGACGAATTGTATATGGCAAGCCGGAATGTGCCCAATGTATACATCATTCCCGCGGAACGGGTATCAACCTTTGACATTCTCGATTGTGACGTGCTTTTGATGGAAAAGAGTGCCACCGAGAAACTGAACACATTATTGAAACCATAGGTGTAAGGTGGAAAAAGAAAGACATGTGATTCTCAGGCCACTCCTCACGGAAAAAATGACATATCTGTCTGAAACGGAACGCAAGTACGCTTTCAAAGTCGATATGGCTGCAAATAAAATGACCATCAAGAATGCAGTGGAAGAACGCTTCAATGTTCACGTGGAGAAAGTGGCCGTCGTGAGATTAAAAGGCAAATCAAAAACTCAGACGGTACGCAGTGGCGGTAAAGTAATCCGGACCAATGGACGGAGAGCTCACTGGAAAAAGGCCATCGTAACCCTGCGTCCTGACGAACGAATTGACCTGTTTGAAGGTGAAACAGCTGTTTAAGGAAAAGATCTATGCCGATTAAAACGTACAAACCGCATACTCCCGGATTACGGACAAAGACGACACTGGATTTCAGCCACCTGACAAAGAAGGAACCGGAAAAAAAGCTGTTAAAAGCGAATCCTTCTTCAGGGGGCAGAAACAGCAAAGGTCGTATCAGTGTCCGCAGACGGGGAGGCGGTCAGAAAAGACAATACCGGATTATTGATTTCAAACGGAATAAATTCAACATTCCTGCAAAAATTGTGGCTTTGGAATATGATCCCAACCGGTCTGCCGATATTGCCCTTTTGCAGTATGCCGACGGTGAAAAGCGCTACATTCTGGCGCCATCGGGACTCAAAGTTGGCGACCAGGTGATATCCGGTGAAGATGTGGCTATCAAGGTGGGGAATTCTCTGCCGTTGTCCAAAATCCCATCAGGTACAGTTGTTCACAATATTGAAATGAAACCTGGTAAAGGTGGACAGATTGCCCGCGGGGCAGGTGCTGCGGCTCAAATCATGGCCAAAGAGGGAAAGTATGTCACCCTGAAACTTCCTTCCGGTGAAATGAGAATGATACTGGACCGGTGCTATGCCACTGTAGGAGAAATTGGAAATAAAGAGCATGCCAACGTGTCGCTGGGTAAAGCCGGACGGAAACGCTGGCTCGGTCAACGCCCGAAAGTTCGCGGTGTTGCCATGAATCCCATCGACCATCCTATGGGTGGTGGTGAAGGAAGAACCAGCGGTGGCGGACATCCCAGAACTCCCTGGGGTAAACCGACCAAAGGTTATAAAACACGTAAGAAGAACAAAGGCAGCGATAAGTATATCGTGGCCAGGCGAAAAAAATAAGGAACCATAAAACATGACAAGATCACTGAAAAAAGGTCCTTATGTTGATGAAAAAATTCTGGCGAAAATCGAAGAGATGTCCGGGACCGGTAAAAAGAAGGTGATTAAAACCTGGGCCCGGAGATCCACCATATCGCCGGAATTCGTGGGATATACCTTTGCTGTTCATAATGGAATGAAATTTATCCCGGTATATGTAACGGAAAACATGGTAGGGCATAAGTTAGGCGAATTTGCCCCGACTCGGACATATCGTGGGCATGACAAGAAATAATAACTGATAAGACAGGTACATAATGGAAGCACGCGCAGTAAATAAATATGTACATCACAGTACAAAGAAAATCAAGCCGATGCTGGACCTGGTCCGTGGAAAACGTGTGGACCATGCGCTGAATGCCCTTCATTTCCTGCCGAATAAGGCGGCGAAAATAGTAGAAGGGACCATTCGTTCGGCGGTGTCCAATTATATCAACTCGGATGAGGGAAGCAAAGTTAACCCCGAAGAGTTGATGATCAAGGAAGCGTATGTGGATAAAGGACCGATAACCCGCAGGATTCAGCCCAGATCCATGGGAAGGGCTTATCTGATTCGCAAACGGACCAGCCATGTGACAGTCAAAGTTGGCCTGCCTGAAACAGCTGAAACGGCATCGACAAAAAAGGAGTAGAGATTGGGTCAGAAAACACATCCCTACGGATTTCGTCTTGGTATCACCAAAAGCTGGTTATCCAACTGGTTTGACGAGAGAAATTTTGCAGGAAAACTGTCTGAAGATCTGATGCTTCGGAAGTATGTATCCAAAAGACTCTCAAAAGGTGGTGTCTCCAAGGTGGAGATTCAAAGGACAACCAAGCTGATCACCATAACGATTCATACATCCAGACCCGGAATTGTTATCGGCGCCAAGGGAAAAGAAGTCGATCAGCTGAGAGAAGAGATTAGAAAACTCACACAATCTGATGTTCAGGTAAACATTGTTGAGATAAAAAAGCCTGAACTGGACGCATATCTGGTGGGTGAAAACATTGCCCAGCAGCTTGAAAGAAAAGTCTCTTTCAGACGTGCGATCAAACGTGCAATCCAGAGCACAATGCGCATGGGCGCTGAAGGTATCAGAATTCAGTGTTCCGGACGCCTGGGTGGTGCAGAAATGGCCCGTGTTGAATCTGCCCGTGAGGGACGGGTACCCCTGCACACACTTCGTGCCGATATTGATTATGCATCCGTCACGGCGAACACCAGTTACGGATGTATCGGCATCAAAGTCTGGATTTGCAACGGTGAAGTAAACACAATTTAAAATGAAGAACGGAGATTTTTTCTCATGTTAATGCCTCGTAAGGTAAAATATCGCCGGCAACACAGAGGACGCAGAACTGGATTCGCGTTTCGGGGTTCAGAAGTGAGCTACGGAGATTACGGACTGAAAGCCCTTGAAGCATCCTGGATTACCAGCCGACAGATTGAGTCCGCCCGTGTTGCCATTTCCCGTGTTGTTCGTAAACACGGAAAAATGTGGATTCGGATTTTCCCTCACAAGCCCGTGAGCAAAAAGCCCCTTGAGACCCGTATGGGGAAGGGGAAAGGCGGACCCGAATTCTGGGTAGCCGTCGTGAAGCCTGGTCGGATCATGTTTGAAGTGGAAGGTGTAACGGAAGAGATGGCAAAACAGGCTTTTCGCCTGGCTTCCAATAAGCTTCCTATCAAGACGAAAATGGTTTCACGCCGGGAAATAGGAGGATAAATCATGTTGTCTAAAATGGAACTCAAAGAACTCACGCAGGAAGAAGCCGTGATCAAATTGCGGGATAATGAGGAAGCATTAATGAACTTGCGGTTTCAACTTACCCTGCAACAACTTGATAATCCTCTGCAGATAAGAAAGGTAAAAAAAGAAATTGCCCAACTGAAGACCATATTGCGTGAATATGAACTGGGTAAGCGCTAATAACTGGGATAATGCATGAGCACTAAAAATCAAAAAGTCCGAATTGGCAAAGTGGTCAGCGATAAGATGGATAAATCCGTGACTGTCCTGATTAGCCGAAAAATCAAACATCCGGTTTACGGAAAGTATATCACACGCAGTGTGAAGTTCATGGCCCATGATGAAAAGAACGAATGCCGGATCGGAGATACGGTCCGTATCGTTGAAACACGCCCTTTAAGCAAACGCAAAAGATGGCGCCTTGTTGAAATCATAGACCGTGAACCCGAAGTTTAAACTGAGAAAGGCATTGCGAGATGATACAAGTTGAATCCAAATTGCGGGTTGCCGATAATTCCGGGGCGAAAGTCGTCCAGTGCATTAAAGTCCTGGGCGGAACACGCCGCCGGTATGCAACAGTAGGTGATGTTATTGTTGTCGCTGTCAAGCAGGCGATTCCCGGCGGAACAGCCAAAAAGGGTGATGTAGCCCAGGCAGTTATTGTCCGCACGAAAAAGGAAGTGGGACGCCCGGACGGCTCCTATATCCGTTTCGACGAAAATGCAGCCGTATTAATCAACCCTCAGGGTGAACCCATCGGGACCCGAATCTTCGGCCCCGTAGCCCGTGAACTGCGTGAAAGACAGTATATGAAAATTGTCTCAATGGCACCTGAAGTATTGTAAGGAGAGTCCCGTGCACGTAAAGAAAAATGACACCGTTAAAGTCATTACGGGGAAAGACCGGGGGAAAACCGGGAAGATCCTCAAAGTATTCCCGGTACGAAACCGGATTATCGTTGAGGGTGTGAACCTGGTAAAACGCCACACCCGGCCTAATCAGCAAAATCCACAGGGCGGCATCGTTGAAAAAGAGGCCCCGATTCATGCATCCAATGTGATGTTGGTTCAGGGCAATCAGCCGACCCGTACCGGGAAGCGGATACTTGCTGACGGATCCCGTGTCCGTTATGGAAAGAAAACGGGCGAACAAGTGGATGAAGGGAAATAAGGATTATGAATAAGATTCCAAGATTACAGGAAATGTACCAAAAAGAGGTAGTCCCTAATCTGACAAAAACTTTCAGATATGATAATGTCATGGAAGTCCCCAGACTGGATAAAATCAGCGTGACTGTTGGATTGGGGAATGCAAAAGAAGAACCGGCTCAGGTTGAAAATTGTGTCAGAGATCTTGAAATGATTACCGGTCAGCACGCCGTTGTCACACGTGCCAAGAAAGCGATCAGTAATTTCAAGATTCGTGAAGGTGATCCCGTGGGTGTACGGGTAACCCTGAGGCGGACAAAAATGTACGAGTTTCTGGACCGCCTGATCAATGTGACCATTCCCCGGGTCCGGGACTTCAACGGTCTGTCGGACAAAGCCTTTGACGGTTTTGGAAATTATACATTCGGCCTGAAAGAACAGGTGATTTTTCCTGAAATTGATTATGACAAAGTGGACCGCGTTCGGGGTATGAATATTACCATAACAACCACGGCCAAAAATGACCAGGAATGTTATGAACTTTTAAAAGCATTTGGTTTCCCGTTTAAACGCCGTACCACGCAAACAGAAGGATAAGGATTCTTATGGCAAAAAAATCCATGATAGCAAAAGCCAAGCGCAAACCAAAGTTCTCAACAAGAGCCTATACCCGCTGCAGTCTTTGTGGACGGCCCAAAGCAGTTTACCGTAAATTCGGCCTGTGTCGTATTTGTTTTCGCGAACTGGCTTTAAAGGGTGAAATTCCCGGAATAACAAAAGCAAGCTGGTAAAAAGGAAGATCCATGACTGATCCAATTGCAGATTTCTTAACACGCATTCGCAATGCAACCACAGCTCAGCACAGGTGGGTTGAAATTCCCGCAAGCAAGCTGAAAGCACGGATTGCATTGATCTTGAAGACAAAAGGTTACATTAAAGATTTCATCCTTGTAGAGGATGGAAAACAGGGGATGCTTCGGCTTTATCTGAAATATCTGAGCGATGGCCGACCGGTTTTATACGGACTCGAACGGGTCAGTAAGCCAGGACGGCGGATATATGTTAAAGCCCAGGAAATTCCCCGGGTCCGAAACGGACTTGGAATTGGAATTCTCTCAACCTCACAGGGGGTACTGACCGACAAAGAAGCCCGGGAAAAGGGTATCGGCGGTGAGTATCTTTGTAAAATCTGGTAAGAAGGGAAGTACTTATGTCACGAATCGGTAAAAACCCAATTCCGGTACCTGAAAATGTCAAAGTAAATATTGCCAATGGGTTCCTCTCTGTCAAAGGACCCAAAGGTGAACTGGCACTGAATTATCATCCCGAAATGACGGTCGCACTGAAAGATAATACAATTGTAGTAACCCGCCCTTCTGATTCAAGGACCCACAAGTCCCTTCACGGACTGACACGGTCCCTGATTCAAAACATGGTAACGGGTGTTGTTGAAGGATATTCAAAACAGCTCGAAATCCAGGGTGTGGGCTATTCCGTTGAACTGCGGGGAAAAAACTTACTCTTAACACTGGGATATTCCCATCAGATTCTGATCGAACCTCCGGACGGGATCTCTTTTGAGGTCGGCCGTGGCAATATCATCACGGTATCCGGTATCGACAAACAAATAGTAGGGGCAGTTTCGGCCCAGATTCGTTCCTTCCGTCCTCCCGAGCCCTATAAAGGCAAGGGGATACGTTATGTGGGTGAAATGGTCCACCGGAAGGCCGGAAAGACGATCAAGAAGTAAGGGACTGGATTATGAAAAAAAATGTAAAACGAAATGAAATCCGATACCGGAAAAAGGCACGAATCCGTAAAAAGGTTTCCGGTACACCCGGGCGGCCCAGACTGGTTGTCTTCAGAAGCAACCGGCATATCTCCGCTCAGATTATTGACGATATCAATAATCAGGTTTTGGCCCATGCGAATTCCTGTTCCAAAGAGAATAAAGACAAACTCGCATCCAAATCCAAAACAGAAATGAGTGTGGAAGTGGGCAAACAGATTGCCGAACTTGCCAAAAAACAAAAAATCGAAACGGTGGTTTTTGACCGGAACGGATATATTTATCATGGTCGGGTCAAAGCGTTGGCTGAAGCCAGTCGTGAAGCCGGATTGAAATTCTAAAGAAGGAGTATTGTCTTGCATTTGAAAAAGTCAATCAATCCTGCTGAGTTGGAATTACGGGACGAGAAGGTCGTCAAGATAAATCGCGTTGCCAAGGTGATTACCGGTGGCCGCCGCTTCCGTTTTAACGCCATTGTGGTTGTCGGTGATGGCAACGGACATGTGGGTGTGGGGCTTGGAAAGGCAAACCAGGTGATCGACGCCATCAATAAAGGCAGGGAAGATGCCAAAAAGAATATTATCCGGGTACCCGTACTCAAAGGAACCATTCCCTATGAGGTGATCGGTCGTTATGGTGCTGCCCGTGTTGTATTGAAACCGGCTTCACCCGGTACCGGAATTATTGCCGGCGGACCGGTCCGTGCGATCATGGAACAGGTTGGTGTCCATGATATCCTGGCTAAATCCATTGGCAGTGCCAACTCTCATAACGTCATCAAAGCAACCATGAAAGCTCTTGCTGAACTGGAAGATCCCTATATGGTGGCCAAACGGCGGGGTATAACGGTACAGGAGGTATTTAACTGAGATGGCTAAGAAAAAAGAAAAGAAACTCAAAGTGACTCAGATAAAAAGCACCATTGGTTATCGGGAACGGACAGCCCGGACGATTGAAGCCATGGGACTTGGAAAACTTCACAAAACCGTTCTTCTTCCGGATAATGGCCCTACACGCGGGATGATCTCTCAGGTCTCGCATCTGGTTGAAGTCGAGGAGGTTGAAGAATCATGATATTATCGTCACTCAAACCCGCTAAAGGGTCTAGGAAAAATACAAAACGCCGCGGCCGCGGCATGGGTTCCGGAAACGGCTGCACGGCCGGACGGGGATCCAATGGACAAAAATCCCGCTCCGGTGCAAAACACTACAGCTGGTTTGAAGGCGGACAGATGCCTCTCCAGCGCCGGGTTCCCAAACGGGGATTTTCCAATGATAAATTCCGCCAGGAATTTCAGATTGTAAATCTGAAAGACCTGAATACGCTTGAAACTGAAGAGATTAATGCAGCGGTTCTGAAAGCGAACGGACTGGTGAAAAAGGAAGATAAACCTGTAAAAATACTCGGGGTGGGCGAAGTGGATAAAGCCTTCACCATTACTGTGGATGCTTTCAGTGCCACAGCAAAAGAAAAAATTGAAAAAGCCGGCGGAAAGGCCATAGTATTATGATTCAGAGTCTGAAATCCGTTTTCAAGATTCACGAATTGCGACAGAGAATTCTGTTCACCATTCTCATTCTGATTGTCTACCGTGTCGGTGGACACATTCCTCTCCCCGGTATAGATACAGAAGCTCTCAGTATCGCAACCCAGAATTTTCAAAATACACTCCTGGGCCTCTATGATATGTTTGCAGGCGGTGCTTTTCAAAAAGCAACCGTTTTTGCTCTGGGAATTATGCCCTATATCAGCGCGAGCATTATCATTCAGCTTCTCGGAGCTGTCTTTCCCTATTTCCAGAGACTGCAAAAGGAAGGACCGGAAGGGAGAAAAAAACTTACGCAATTAACCCGCTATGGCACCGTGGCTATCTCAGCGTTGCAAGGCTACGGCGTGGCCATCTTCCTTCAGCATATGAATGCCGGGACATCGGCTCAGCCCATGCCTGTGGTTGCCAATCCAGGTATGGGATTTATCCTTTTGACAGTTTTAACCCTGATCACCGGTACCATGTTTATTATGTGGCTCGGTGAACAGATAACGGATAGGGGTATCGGAAACGGTATCTCTCTCATTATTATGGTCGGTATCATGGTCCGCTTCCCCAACGTGATTTTCAAAGAAGTTACCCTCATTTCCGAAGGGGTCAGAAGCCTTTTTACTGAAGTGATTCTTCTGGGGCTCATGGTTTTGACGATTGGTTTTGTCATTCTGCTGACACAGGGAACGCGCAAGATTCCTGTTCAATATGCAAAACGCGTTGTCGGACGGAAAATTTACGGCGGTCAGTCGACTCATATTCCCCTCCGGGTGAATACAGCCGGTGTGATGCCGATTATCTTTGCTCAATCCCTTATGTTCATTCCAAGTACCATCACCACCTTTATGGGTGATGTGGAATGGCTTCAAAGTGCCATGCGCATCTTTTCCATCGATCACTGGTTCTACTGGCTGGTCTTTGGATTGCTCATCATTTTCTTCACCTACTTCTATACGGCGATTGCTTTCAATCCCACGGAAGTGGCGGATAACATGAAAAAGCACGGGGGATTTATTCCCGGTATCCGTCCGGGAAAACGTACAGCAGAATATATTGACAATATTCTCACACGGGTTACATTACCTGGTTCGATTGCCCTGGCTATCGTGGCAATCTTCCCCTACATCCTGATGAATGTTATGGGGATTGATTACGACCTGGCCAGTTTCTTTGGTGGAACATCTCTGTTGATTCTTGTGGGTGTGGCTCTAGATACGCTTCAGCAAATTGAATCACAACTGATTACCCGCCATTATGACGGTTTTTTGAAATCCGGAAAACTTCGGGGTCGGCGCCGTTTTTAAAACGGCCTGCTTATGATACGCTACAAGTCACAGCATGAAATCCAAATCATGCAGAAAGCGGGCAAGCTGGTCCACGATACCCTTGTGGAAGTCTCAAAATGGATCAATCCCGGTATAAGCACGGCAAAACTTGATACCATTGCTGAAGATTATATACGGGCCCATCACGGCCTTCCCGGCTTTAAAGGGTATAATGGTTACCCTGCCACGCTCTGCGTATCTGTCAATGAACAGGTCGTTCACGGTATTCCAGGTCCACGTATCCTCAAAGAGGGAGATATGGTCAGTATTGACTGTGGAACCATTGTGGATGGATACTATGGTGACCACGCACGGACATTTGCCGTTGGTGAGTTGCCGGAGGATTGGAAACGGCTGATGACCGTAACGGAAGAATGTCTGAATATCGGCATTCGCAAGGCTGTATCCGGTAATCACTTGCTGGATATCGGCCACGCGATTCAGACACATGCAGAAGGGCATGGCTTTTCGGTGATCCGTTCCCTGGTGGGACACGGAATCGGACGGAAGCTTCATGAAGATCCCCAGGTCCCCAATTATGGACATCCGGGGCGCGGTATGCGATTGAAACCTGGTTTGGTCATTGCGATTGAACCGATGATCAATCTGGGAACCCATGAAGTGGAAACCCTGCTGGATGGATGGACCATCGTCACGCGGGACCGGAAAGTATCAGCTCATTTTGAGCATACCATCGCAGTCACTGAAAATGAACCGCTTATTCTGACAAACGGGTGAAATATGGCAAAGCAAAATGCTATCAGAGTGGATGGAACAATACTGGAGACTCTGCCCAATGCTTCATTCAGGGTGGAGTTGGAAAATGGACATGAAGTCCTGGCTCATATCTCAGGTAAAATGCGTATGCATTTTATCAAAATTCTGCCAGGTGACAAGGTGACGCTGGAACTGTCCCCTTATGATTTGTCCAGAGGCCGTATTGTCTATCGATATAAGTAAAGGAATTGAAATGAAAGTACGCGCATCAGTAAAAAAAATGTGTGATAAGTGTAAAATTATTCGCAGAGGTGGCGTTGTACGCGTCATTTGCGAAAACAAAAAGCACAAACAGAGGCAAGGATAATTAGGAGGTTAATTTGGCTCGAATTGCAGGCGTAGACTTACCGCGCGACAAAAAAGTCAAAGTGGGTTTGTCTTACATTTATGGTATAGGACGTCCTATGGCTCTTAAGATCCTGGAAAAAGCAGGAGTTGATCCTGAAATACGTGTACAGGATCTGACAGAAGATCAGGTCAGTTCCATTCGTCAGTTAATCGCCGACGAATATAAAGTTGAAGGTGCGTTGCGTACCGAAGTAACGATGAATATTAAACGGTTGATGGATATCGGCTGCTATCGCGGACTCCGGCATCGCCGGGGACTTCCGGTTCGGGGGCAAAACACTAAGAATAATGCCCGGACCCGGAAAGGTAGGAAAAAGGCAGCGATCAAGAAAAAACGGAAAACATAAGCAATAATTTCCAATTTATCGGAGTTAAAAATTGGCAAAGAAAACACAAGCGACACGCAAGAAAAAGAGAAAGCTGAGAGTTGATCCCGACGGGATTGCTTTCATCAAAGCTTCATATAACAATACGGTGATTACACTAGCCGATCAGTATGGGAATGCCATTGCCTGGGCTACCGCCGGACGTGCCGGATTTAAAGGCTCCAGAAAAAGCACTCCCTTTGCTGCCGGACAAGCCGCTGAAATTGCAGCGAAAGAAGCCATGGATGCAGGTCTGGTCCGCGTGGAAGTCCGTGTGAAAGGTCCCGGCGGAGGAAGAGAAATGGCCATCAGGTCTCTGGCTGCTGCCGGACTGGAAGTAACCGCAATTAAGGACGTCACCCCCATTCCTCATAATGGATGCCGTCCCCCGAAACGTCGAAGAGTGTAGGAGTTATTTATGGCAAGATATCGTGGTCCAAGAGGAAAGATCTGTCGTCGTTTGGATTATGCGGCTTTTGAATCTCCAAAATTTTCAAATCCAAAGAAAAATTATCCCCCCGGAGAACATGGCCCAACCCATCGGCACCGCCTCTCAGAATATGGTATTCAAATGCGCGAAAAACAGCGTATCAAATATACATACGGTGTATTGGAACGTCAGTTCAGAAACTATTTTAAACGGGCTGACCGCCAGCAGGGGAAAACCGGTGACAATCTGATGAAAATGCTGGAAAGCCGACTTGACAATGTGGTTTACCGCCTGGGCTTTGCTCCTACACGGCGCGCTGCACGGCAGATCGTCTCCCATAAACATGTCCTGGTGAATGATTCTGTGGTCAATATCCCATCCTATCAGGTTAAGCCCGGAGACGTGATCCGTATCCGCGAAAAAAGTAAACGCCTGGATCTGATCCTGGATGCTGTCAAAAAGTCCCACGGAAATCTGAGCTGGCTGAAACTGGATAAAGCGAAATTAAGTGGCGAAATTCTTCATATCCCTGAAAGGGAAGAAATCCCTCAGGACTTTAATGAACAATTGGTCGTCGAATTGTATTCTAAATAAATCATAGAGGTAATGAGACATGCCCAATTTTCAAATACCTGAAAAAATAAAAATTGATGAAGACGTAAAGCAGGAGCGTTTTGGCCGGTTTATTCTGGAACCTCTTGAAAGAGGATTCGGCATTACTACCGGAAATGCCCTGCGGCGGGTTCTACTTTCGTCGATACCGGGTGCGGCCGT
This sequence comes from Fidelibacterota bacterium 46_43, assembly GCA_001509335.1. Lineage (GTDB taxonomy): Bacteria > Fidelibacterota > Fidelibacteria > Fidelibacterales > Fidelibacteraceae > Fidelibacter. The sequence continues at coordinate 15,467 of LGGY01000125.1, read as the reverse complement.
AACAGCCCTTCGGATAGAAGGTGTCCTTCATGAGTTTTCTACTATCGAGGGTGTGATTGAAGATGTAACACTGATTATCCTGAATCTCAAAAAAGTCCGTGTACGTCTTGCAAATTCCAAGCCTATCAAGCTGACTCTCAAATTACAGGGACCTGCAGATATTACGGCAGGTATGCTAAGCGGTGGTAACCCGAACGTGGAAATCATGAATCCCGATCAGCATATTATGACCATTGAAGAAGAAAAAAATCTGACTCTGGAACTGTGGATCGGTCGTGGCAGGGGGTTTTTTACGGCGGAAAACAATAAAACTGCCGATGCCCCCCTGGATACAATCTGGATTGATTCCATTTTCTCACCCATTGTAAAAGTGAACTATTTTGTGGAAAAACTCCAGTCCGGAGTGAAGGAAAATCTTGAAAAACTGATCCTTGAGGTGACAACAGACGGAACCATGTCACCCCAGGATGCTGTTTCCTATTCCTCCAAATTACTAGCAGATCACCTGAAACCCTTTTTTGCACTCCAGTCCAACGATGTGATTGAACCGGAGCAGCAGATCGACGAAGATAAAATGCGCATACGGAAACAACTCATGCGGAGCATCGATGAACTGGAACTTTCCGTCCGCTCCTACAATTGCCTTCAGGCTGCTGAAATCAAAACCATTGCCGATCTGGTATCCAAAGAAGAAAACGAAATGCTCCGGTTTAAGAATTTCGGCCGGAAATCCCTGAATGAACTCATCGAAAAACTGGATGAACTGGGACTTCGTTTTGGTATGGATATTTCTGAATATGTTAAAGATGTAAACAAGAAGTGAAGTGAACGGATATGAGACACGTAAAAAGAGGACGTAAATTAGGTCGTACCCCAAGCCACAGAAAAGCGATGCTCCAGAATATGGCCGCATCCCTGATTCTCCATAAACAGATTAAAACAACAGAAGCCAAAGCAAAAGAAGCCCGGCGCCTTGTTGAACGGTTGATCACCTATGCGAAAAAGGATACAACCCACTATCGCCGCCTGGCTTTTGCTCAGCTTCGGAATAAAGAAGCCGTGAAAATTCTCTTTGAAGAAATTGCTCCGGTCTATATGAACCGCAATGGCGGGTATACCCGCATCCTTAAACTTGGGCAACGCCCCAATGATGCGGCAAAAGTTGTTCTGTTTCAATTGGTAGATATGGTGGGTTCGGATACGGATAAGAAAAAGAAATCCCCCAAAAAAGCAATTGCTACCAAGAAAGAAAAGGCAAAGGAAAGCAGTAAAGAGACTCCAAAGACTAAAAAATCCAGGGATGAAAAAAACGAACCGGAAAAAACAGAACCTGTAGTAAAAGAAGCTGAAGCACTGGAAGAAACACCTGTGGAGGATAAAGCAGAGAACGATGATACATCTTCCGGAGAAGACACAAAATCAAAAGCGTAAATTGATAAACTCAGCATTCATATATGATACATTCAAAAGGGCAGTCGTTGCGGTTGCCCTTTTTTTGTTTTCGTATAACCTGCTTTATGGTCAGGAAATCCACAAGGGTCTCTGGGTCCTTCGCGAGGATCTTGCAGACCAGAAACAGATAGATCAGTTTCTGAACCATGCCATAATATTGGGTTTTACCGATCTCTTTGTCCAGGTCCGCGGCAGGGGAGATGCCATGTATCACAGTAAATATATAGAAACATCATCCCTGGTCAGGAACCGGGATTTTGATCCCCTGAAATATGTCTGTTTGGAGGGCCATAAAAAAGGACTCAAAATTCATGCCTGGTTTAATACCTATGTCCTTTATTCAAATCGTTCCGAAGATCCTCCGGACCTGCATCTGCTGTCCATTTTTCCTGAATGGATTGAATGGGATGAAAATGCTGCCAGTGATCTCGATAAACTCAAATCTTCACACAACCAGCACCTGTTCGAAGGGGTTTATCTTTCCCCCCTTCATCCCCAGGTAAACCGCTATTTGCTTGTCCTGATGAAAGAATTGATCAGTGAGTACAATATTGACGGCCTTCATCTGGATTATATCCGTTTTCAAGGACCTGAATTCGGATATAATCCCGATGGGATGGATGCTTTTTACAAGAAATATGGGGTTAATCCCCGGCTTTTCATGAAGGATGCACCACTGTGGCACGATTCTGAATCCTATACGTTGTTTAAAAAACTCTATGACCAGTACCGGCGGGATGCAATTAACAAACTCCTGAAAGAACTTTCTGATTTTAACAGGCAGTTAAATATCCCCGTCATCCTCTCGGCTGCTGTAAAAGCCTCTCCCTCTGAAGCAAAAAATCATTATTTTCAGGACTGGGCAGAGTGGTTGAAACAGGGTTGGCTGGATTGTGCCATACCCATGAACTATACCACGCGAGATCAGGTATATCGTGAAAATCTTCTGGAAATTAAGGAGATGCTGCCGACCCACTATACCCAACAGGTTTGGATTGGCAACGGGATCTGGAATCAGGATTATCCTGAGTTTGAAAAACAGGCTGCTGTTGCCAAATCGCTGAATTTTCCCCATTATGTTATTTTTTCATACAATGTTTTAAAAGCCGATAAAGAGTACTTTAACAGGATGAAAACATTTAACCGTCAGGATTGAATGATGAGAACGGTACTGAAAAACATCGGGCAATTGGTTACGTGGGATGAGGATCCGGGACAGATGGTTATCCTGGAGAATCAGGACCTTGTCATTGCACTGGACAGGATTTTTTATGTCGGGCCGTCTGCAAACACACAGGATGTCCGGGAAGTAGATTGCAGCAATTGCGTGGTAACGCCGGCTTTTATCGATCCCCACACACACCCTGTATTTGCCGATATGCGACGGAAAGAGTTTGAATTGCGTGCTCAGGGTGCAGATTATCAGGCCATAGCCGCAGCCGGCGGCGGGATTTTGAACAGCGTAAGTTCCCTGCGAAAAATGTCTGAAGACGAATTGTTTGACAGATCCCTTCCCAGGGTAAAAAAATTTTTGGAATATGGCACGGCCACCATTGAGGCAAAAAGCGGGTATGGATTAACAACAGAGGATGAGCTGAAATCCTTACGGGTGATACGCCGCCTGAATGAATCCCTCTCCCTGGATTTGATTCCGACCTTTCTGGGAGCCCATGAGATCCCGGCGGAATACCGGGATAAGCGTGACAAATATATCCGGCTTATAACGGATGAAATGATCCCGGCGGTGGCGGAAGAAAAACTGGCTGTTTATTGTGATGTCTTTACGGAAAAAACTGTTTTTTCCCTGAATGAAACGGAAAAGATCTTTGATGCCGCCCAGGCACACGGCCTTCGGCTGAGAATTCATGCCGATGAATTTTCTGCTATCGGGGGAACCGAATTGGCGGTCTCGCGTTATGCCGATTCTGCTGATCATCTCATGCAGGTTTCAGAGGAAGGAATCCAGGCGTTGAAAAACAGCCATACAACAGCTATCCTTTTACCGGGAACCACTTTTTTCCTGGGTAAATATACCTATGCACCAGCCCGGAGACTGTGGGACGAAGGCGTACGGGTTGCTCTGGCCACCGATTTTAATCCCGGCAGCTCCATGACACAGAACCTCTCCCTTATTCTTACATTGGCCTGTGTTTATATGCATTTAAGTCCCCTCGAAGCCCTGCAGGCCGTTACCTGGCACAGTGCCTGTTCACTTGGACTGGAATCTGACAGGGGAATTCTGGCACCGGGGAAACGTGCCGATATCGCTATCTGGAACGTCAGGGATTACCGTGATTTAGCCTATTGGTACGGTATGAATCACCTGAAGTCCCTTTTCAAAAATGGTGTCCTGGAAGAATACGCTTGAAAACCAGGTCAGATAAAGATATTTTCACATAGTTCTGAAATCTTCAGGAGGGAATCTTGAAAAAATATACAGCGATTAAATACCTTATGCTTTTATTTTTCTTTACCGGTGTTGCCTTTGCTCAGTCTCATGGATTGTATGCCCTGATGTACAATATTCAGCGGGTGTGCAAAGCCTATCAGATTGATGTGGGAATGCAAGATATCCGGGTTGAAAAAGATTTCGAGGATAATCTGATACTGGTTTTAAAACTGGATGCCAGAAGGACAAATTACAACTCCACCCTGATGACCGGCTTTTTCGTGGTGGCCAAAGCAATGCGAATGACACCCAATAGCCCGGAAATTGATAAGGTTACCCTTGAAATCAGTGTGGCCGACCGGCAATCCATTGTCATCTTTTCCACTGTAGATATGGCGGACTTAATTCTGCTTGAAAACGGCTCCATCACACCAGCTGAATTTCGGGAAAAAATAGAAAGTATGTAATACAGGAGGCATCTATGCTAAGTTTTGTTGAAAGAATTGCTGAAATGGGATATGCGATTTTATGGGCTATAACAGCATCCATCGGGTTTGCCTTTGGTGTGGGCCTGGCCATTAAGGTTTTTAACTGGCTCTCAACAGACATTGATGAATGGGAAGAGATCAAAAAAGGAAATATCGGTGTCGCTCTCATTTTTGTCGCAATGATTGTGGTTATCGGCCTGTTAATCTATCGCGTCCTTTGATTTGTTTATGATATGATTCTCCTGATAAAAGCTCCTCTGTGGAGCTTATTTATTGATGTTCATGTCCGGGGGAATCTTTATTTTATGCCATGATGAGATTGTACTTAACACTGATGCTTATTTTGGGACTCTCCGGATTTTTACCGGCCTCGCCTCTTGATATCCAGGAAATTCTGAAAGGAGAGGATTCGGCAGTATTGCGGAGCTATCTCAATGTCTATAAAGAATATGCGGCGGATGATCAGAATGTACAGCTGCTGGATATTATTCTGGATACGGATGGCCTTTCCTCTGCCCGAAAAGCACAGAACTATATCCGTAAATACGGTTCGGAAGTTGAATCAAACTGGCTTCTCCTGCTCTTGGCGGATTACTATATTTCTTCAGGGAATGTGGTTTTGGCAGGAGGAATTCTGGATAAAGCTTTTCGAAGAGACCCCAATATTGCTGAAGACAGGTACTTTATTCTCATCAAAGGCCGGATTGATGGAAATCTAACCGATGCAGCAGTTCAGCACCGGGATAAACAACCGGCAGGCATAACACTTGACCTGAGTGAAGCCAATAAAATACTGGCACAGAATGATGTACTGATTGACCGTTCCGTTGAATTGCCGGGTGTTCCTGAAATAGCACCGGGCACACAAGCTCAAAAAACTTCACTCCTATACCATCTCCAGATCGGTGCCTTTTCCCGCAAAGCCAACGCGGAAGAACGACGGGATTATTTTATCCGGGAAGGATATCCGGCCGTCATCCGGATCCGGGCAACTGAAAGCGGTACCATGTATGTCGTGTGGGTGGGAGACTATCCAGACCGCGAAAGCGCCCAAAGCGCCCGGGAATTTCTTTTGAAACGGTACAGTACGGATAGTTTTATTGTCAAAGACTGAACTTTCTAACACATCAGGCTGAACAATCCGTCATATTGAACATATAAAAACAAAAATCAGGATGTGAATGCACAAAAAAGCCCTGACTCTGGTATGGATATTCTCCCTTCTTCAGGTCGTTCCTACCCTGAAAGCGGCTGTAGGGGACTGGCAATCTGTTGGACCGGTTATAAATGTTAAAAAGCTTGTTATTCATAATTCTCGGATTTTTGGTGCCACCGACGGGGGGATCCTTTCCGTCGACTGGCAAAATGGGAATCAGGAACTCCTGACCAATACGGATTTTATCGATCATATTAAAGTATCGGTTCTCCTTTGGGATGAGCACGGACACCTTTGGATCGGTTATGATCACGCACCGGCCACCATCACCTGTCACATGAGCAACGGAACAATCCGCTCTTTCGATTTCGGATTTGACCAGATTCTTGCCATGGACAGCCAGGGGAATGACCTGATTGTTGCCTATAAAAAAGGCCTCACGTACGGATTGGCCCATTTTGTGTCCACATCGGAACATGTGGCTTTTCGGGACACCTATGAGAATTTCCCTGAAACCATTGACCATATTTATAGTGTGGCTGTGACGGATTCCCTGATTCTCTTTTCGTCGTCAACCCGCTTGTACGCCGGGAATCGACAATCTTCCAATTTGAAACCGGCCTCCCAGTGGCATGCCATGATGGATGAACGGGTCCTGGCTATGACCACTTACCGGAATACCCTCTATGTTGCCCTTTCCAGGGATACCCGCCGCCTGGATTCGAATGGCTGGATTTCCATTCCGAATTTTCGGGGATATACACCCTTGCGTTTTATTTACAGGGATAACACTCTTATGCTGGCGGACCGGTGGGGGATTTATGAACTGAACGGTGATTCATGGGACTTGTTCTACTCCAGTCCCAACGCCCTTAATGATGTGGCTCTGTCCGGCGATACCCTTATACTGGCTGAGCAAAACCAGGGAATCCTCATAAAAGAGAAACAAGGGTCATTTTCACGGAGAATCCTGCCCAATTCTCCCTTTGCCTCATTCTACAATGCCGTGGAAGTAGATGAAAATGGACACGTATATTTTGCAAACCGGGACGGCATCAGCATCTATTATCCGGAGAGCCGGAGCTGGCACAATCTGATCCGTGCTGATACATTGATACACATCAGTGGGGAGAAAAACACAAACTCGTTTAGTGCCGATACTCTGGCCTATACCACGATTTTATCTACCAGCACCACGATTTATGACCTGCTTTTAGCCCAAAACGGATATATGTATGTGACCTTTGAAGGGTTTTATATCGATTATCCACGCCTGAATTATGATCCTGTGGTAAAACCGGGTCCCCTTTTGGTGATAAACCGGGAAGATTATTCCGATTATACCATGGTAGACACTACCAACGATATTTTTCATGGATCGGAAGCTTCAGTAGGAGGGGAAGCCCGTTATCTGATACTCAGGGGGATGACCGAAACCCGGGACGGTTCCGTTTGGGTAGCCAATGCCCATGCGGCCAACAACGAACCTCTGGTTCGCTTTAAACCCGATGGGACGGTGGAAAAGTATTCCATCACTGACTCGGAAAATGCCCTGGAAGTTTTACCTACAGAATTGACAACCGATCAGTACGACCGGGTGTGGATTTCCCTTCAAAGTCATCCCCAAAACGATCCCATCACCCAGGGTGGCATAGCGGTATTTGATTACCGGCAGAATGTGTGGTACCGGATTACATCCAGTCACGGCTTGATCAACAATAATGTTCTGAGTATTGACAGAGCTCCTGACGGCACTATCTGGGTTGTAACATCCGGTGGTATACAGAGTATCACCCCCCCGGTTTCTATTACCCGCTTTCTGGAAGATATTATCAGCAACATTTCGTCACCACTACCTGCCGTTTCCGATGCCAATATTACAAAAGTCCGCATAGATGGCCGGAGCAATAAATGGTTTCTCACAAGTGACGGGGGGGTGAAGGTATACCTGGCAAACAGCACCTGGCTGAACAGTGGATATGGATATACACAGGAAAACACCCCTCTTTTGGATTCCTTTGTGGCCGATGCAGCCTTCGATAAAAAAACCGGAATGGCTTATATTGCCACGGCCGGAGGCATCAATATGGTGGAAACGCCCTGGGCTGAAGAAATTCAGGGGACATCCGCCATTAAAGTCTTTCCACAACCCTATAATTCCCGTGTGCATGAACGGATTATCATCGATGGCCTTCCGGATCAGAGTACAGTGAAGGTTGTTACCCTGGGAGGAGAAGTCCTGTTTACCCTGGACCCGTCGTCTCCCTATCATTTCGGCAGACAAATTATCTGGAACGGCAGGCTGCACGATGGCAATCCCATAAGCCGGGGTATCTATTATCTCTTTGTTTACAATGTGGATGGTGAAAGCAAGACCCTGAAATTTGCGGTGCAATAGTCTGTTAATGCCGGACGACGGCTTTGATTTGTAATATTCTTGTACACTTCTTACATTTACAATTCTGTTGATTAATGGAAAGGATACATCGATATCATGAAATCCCAGGAACTTCGACGCAGCTTTATCGATTTCTTCGTCAAACAGCACCAACATACAGAAGTCCCCAGTTCACCTGTGGTTCCCTTGAACGACCCATCTCTTTTATTTACCAATGCCGGAATGAACCAGTTTAAGCCGGTATTTCTGGATCAGGCTGAACCGGTCTCTCCACGGGTGGTAAATTCCCAGAAATGCATCCGGGTCAGCGGAAAGCATAACGACCTGGAAGAAGTGGGGAAAGATGACTATCACCATACCTTTTTTGAAATGCTGGGAAATTGGAGTTTTGGGGATTACTATAAAGCGGAAGCTATCGAATGGGCCTGGGATCTGCTAACCCGGGAATGGGGATTATCCAAAGACCGGCTTTTTGCCACGGTGTATCATGAGGATGATGAATCCTATAAATTGTGGAAACAAATTTCAGGGTTGCCTTCATCACGCATTCTTCGCTTCGGAGAAAAAGATAATTTCTGGGAAATGGGGAATACGGGTCCCTGTGGCCCCTGCTCTGAAATTCATTATTACAGGGGTTCTATGAATGAGGGGATCGATGCCGGTCTGGTGAATGCCGGTGACTCCCGGTATATTGAATTGTGGAATTTGGTCTTTATACAATATTTCCGGGATGAGGAAGGCATCATCCACACCCTGTCGAAAAAACATGTGGATACCGGTGCCGGATTTGAACGGCTTTTGTGTACCCTGAATGGCTTGCAGGGAAACTATGAAACCGATATTTTCCAGGAAATTATTCGTGAAATTGAATCCATAAGCGGTAAACCCTACGATGGTGGTCCGGACGGGATGCCTCACCGGGTGATTGCTGACCACCTGAGGATGCTCTCTTTTAGTATTACCGATGGAGTTTTCCCTTCCAATGAAGGCCGGGGGTATGTCCTCCGGCGTATCCTTCGCCGGGCGGCACGTTATGGAAAAAAAATCGGTCTGAACGGCCCCTTTATCCATGCACTTGTACCCCGGTTGATCCGGACAATGGGTGATGCGTATCCCGAACTTGTAAAACATGGCGAACAGATAACAGCGGTCATCCGGAATGAAGAAGAATCTTTCCTCCAGACATTGGACCGTGGACTGGCCATTTTTGAAGATCTTGTGTTAAAGGCAAATAAAAAGGGACTCAAAACGCTGCCGGGTAAAGATGTCTTCAAATTATACGATACCTTTGGTTTCCCGGTGGATCTGACCCGGCTTCTGGCCGAAGAGAAGGGGCTTACTATCGATGAGGAGGCTTTCAACCAGCACATGGCAAAGCAAAAAGAACGGGCCAGGGCTTCAGGTCAGTTTAAGGATGTGTCCAACAAGCCACTGGAATGGAAAAGCTTTGCTCCCGGTGCGGACCAGACAGACGAGACAGAATTTGTAGGGTATGAGAGTCTTAGCTGCCAGGCGAAGCTGTTAAAAGCTGCCCATACAAAAGGACAAACATACCTGATATTTGACAAAACCCCTTTTTATGCAGAATCCGGAGGTCAGATCGGAGATACGGGCATTGTGGTATTGGATCAGAAACAGTATGCCATTATAGATACACAAAAAGAAGGTCGGCAATTTATCCATATTGTTGATGAAAAAATCCCCCTGGACCATCTGCCGGAGACGGCGATGCTTCAGGTTGTGGAGGCACGGCGACTGGATACGGCCCGGAATCATACCGGCACCCACTTGCTGCATGCAGCCCTCCGGAATGTGTTGGGACCCCATGTCCGCCAAGCCGGCAGTTATGTAGGTCCCGATAATCTCCGTTTTGATTTCAACCACCCACGGAAAGTGTCATCGGACGAACAGAAAAAAATTCAGTCCCTTGTCAATGAAGCGATTCTCCACAATATACCCCTTACGGTAAAATATATGTCCTATCACGATGCCGTGAATAAAGGAGCGATTGCTCTTTTCGGAGAAAAATACGGCCAGGAAGTCCGGACGATCAAAATAGGAGATATTTCTTTTGAACTCTGTGGGGGAACGCATGTTCAGGCGACAGGTGATATTGGATATTTCATCATCCTGAATGAAAGCAGTATTGCCAGTGGTATCCGGCGGATTGAAGCCGTTACCGGTCATAAAGCCCGTGAGTATCTTTCCCGCTGGCAGGATATTGTGGAAAATCTCTCCATACGCCTGAAAGCTGAAGATACTTCCATCCTGTCAAAAATAGATGATCTGCTGGAACAGGTGAAATCCCTGGAAAAGGAAAAGAATGAGCTGAAAGCACGCCTCCTGACGGATTCTGTAGAGGATTATCTGAAAAACCCCGAATATGCTGACGGGATTCCGGTTTATACAGCCGTAGTGGATGTGGATTCCATGGATGCCCTGAAACATCTTGGCGATAGGGCCCGGGAAAAGCTGAAGACGGGGGTTGTCCTTTTTGCCACACAAAATAATCTAACAAGTCAGGTCCTGTGCATGGTCACCGATGATCTGGTGCAAAAGGGTGTGCATGCAGGGAATATCGTGAAAAAGATCGGACAGGAACTTGGTGGGGGCGGCGGAGGCCGTCCTCATCTGGCGACTGCCGGTGGAAAAACAAGCACAGATCTGGATGCTGTGTTGAAACAATCAATCACGTATGTCAAGAGAAGCAGGTGAGCAATGGATCAAAAGTTGTTGATTGAATTGTCAAGTGACGGGAAAAACGGTGTCCGTTTTCCTGACTGTGATGTGGAAGAACAGAATCTTGAGGATCTGTTCCCCCCGGATTATTTACGAAAATCACCTCCGGCCTTGCCCCAGGTGAGTATCCCCGAAGTGGTTCGGCATTTTGTAAATCTTTCCGCCCTGAACCACCATGTGGATAAAGCCATGTATCCCCTCGGATCCTGTACCATGAAATACAATCCCAAAATCAACGAAGCCGTTGCAGGTATGAGCGGATTTACAGAAATCCATCCCCTGCAATCCCCCCAAACAGTCCAGGGTGCCCTGAAAATTTATAAAGATGTGGAAACTTTTCTCTGTACCATCACAGGGATGGCCGGTTTTACACTTCAGCCTGCAGCCGGATCTCATGGTGAGCTGACCGGCGTGATGATCATGCGCCGGTATCACCAAAAAAAAGGGAATCAAAAAAAGGTCATTCTGATTCCTGATTCAGCCCACGGGACCAATCCCGCGTCTGTTGCCATCGGCGGATATGAAGCACGGCAGGTCAAATCCACTGATGAAGGATTGGTGGATATTGATGATCTGAAAACCAAGCTCTCTGATGATGTGGCAGGTTTTATGCTGACAAACCCCAATACGGTTGGACTCTTTGAGGAAAATGTGCTGGAAATCAGCCGCCTGATTCATGAAGTGGATGGACTGATGTATATGGACGGAGCCAATATGAATGCCCTCCTGGGTATTGTAAAAACAGGCCGTGCAGGCTTTGACATCACCCATTTGAATCTGCACAAGACCTTTTCCACCCCTCATGGTGGAGGAGGACCCGGAAGCGGGCCCATTGGTGTGAACGAGAAATTACTCCCCTTTCTGCCCACGCCGGTGGTCCGGGAAAAAGACGGGACCTACTTTTTTGATTGGGATTTACCTGAATCCATCGGAAAAATTCATACTTTTTGGGGAAATTACGGGGTAATTCTAAGGGCCTGGACATATATCCGGATGCTGGGATCCGAAGGACTCAAACAAGTGTCCCGGGGTGCCATTATCAACGCCAATTATCTGAAAACACGGCTTGAAAAGGCGTACTTGCTCCCCTACACCAAAAGACCCATGCATGAATGCGTCTTTTCCGGAGATCGCCAGAAGGCGAAAGGAGCCCGAACACTGGATATTGCTAAACGGCTTTTGGATTACGGGGTCCACGCACCTACAGTTTATTTTCCTCTTATCGTCCATGAAGCCCTCATGATTGAACCGACAGAAACGGAAAGCAAAGCATCTCTCGACTATTTTGCCGATGTGATGTTGAAAATAGACCAGGAAATTGATAAAGATCCTGAATTAGTGACCAATGCCCCCTATACAACACCAGTATCCCGCCTCGATGAAGGAAAAGCCAACAGGGAACTGAATATTTGCTGGCAGGATATGAACAAGGGAGACTAAGATGCTCATTCGTTATCGTTCCCAGACCTTTAATCGTGAACTAAAAAATTCCATCAAGGGAATTAATCTGGTTCAGGATGTTTTACCGGACAGTATGGATCACATTCTGATCATGTCTGTAGATGGCAACCCGCAAAGTTTGAATTCCATTATCCCCCGGGAAGCCCGGGTTGTGGATTTTTTTGATATACACAGTGCTGCCGGCGCCAATGCCATGGCCATCAGCGCCACGGCTATCATGCTCTGTGCCGCTGAAAGCCTTTTCCCCGACGTAACCATTGCCGTGGAACATTCTTACAGCCGTGGTTTTTTCTGCAAACCCCTCTCCACGGAATTGCTGCCTGATGATTATATTCTGAAAATATCCTCAAAAATGTCCTCGATTATCGACATGGATATTGAGATGGAAGAACGCATAATGTCCATGAGTGAAATTCGGGAAATCCCCCTGGGACGCTTTAAAATCCTGGAAAAAGCACCCTTCGAATCTGTTCAGGTCTATGATATCTGTGGGTTTCCCCACTGGTTTCTTTCTCCACTGATCCCCCGGACCAGCTATTTGAATCATTACCGGCTCCAAAGTTATGCCGACGGGTTTGTCCTACAGTTTCCCAATAGCATGTATCCAGACTCACTGCCGCCTTTTATTGAATCCCCCAAACTCTTTTCCATCTTTCAGGAAAGTGAAAAAAGGGGTCAGTTGCTGGGCATTAAATTCACCGATCATCTGAATGAACGGATTGAAAAAGGAGATTTCGTGGATGCCATCCACCTGTATGAAGCTCTCCATGAAAAAAAAATCGCTCAGATTGCCGATGCCATTACTTTTAAGCATGATCATGTACGGTTTGTTTTTGTCGCCGGCCCTTCTTCCTCTGGGAAGACCACTTTTATGAAGCGTCTTTCCATTCAGCTCCGGATCAATGGTCTCCATGTAAAAAACATATCCCTGGATGATTACTATATAGACCGGGATAAAATTATGCCCGATGAAAATGGGAATATCGATTTTGAACATCTGAATATGATCGACCATGCCCTGTTGAATGAAAACCTCAATGACCTCTTGCTGGGTAAAAAAGTCGTGTTGCCCCATTTTAATTTTCATACCGGCAGGCGGGAAATGTCAAATACGTTTATAACCCTGGGACCGGAGGATGTGTTGATTATTGAAGGGATTCACGGACTGAATCCGGAATTGACAAAGGATCTGGATCGGGAGAGTATTTTTAAAATTTACATCAGTGCCCTGACCCAGCTTAATTTCAATGTTTATAACCGTATTAGCACGGCAGATACCCGTTTGTTACGCCGGATGCTCCGGGATTATCAGTTCCGGTCCTATTCTGTGGAAAATACCCTGAAACGCTGGCCCCTGGTCCGAATGGGGGAAGAACGTTGGATTTTCCCTTATCAGGAACATGCGGATATGATGTTCAACAGTGCCCTGGAGTATGAGTGGGCTGTATTCAGGGAAAGACTTTTACCCCTTCTGGATAAAATCCCGGTGGAATCGGAAGTCAAAGCTGAAGCAGTCCGAATCAGCAGATATCTTCAGCTCTTTTTACCCTTGCCGCAGGATAATATTCCACCCACATCCATCCTCCGGGAATTTATAGGTGGAAGTTCTCTCCATAAATGATTAAATACAGCTATCTATGATCGGTAAAGAGAAAATCCGTCAGTTATCCAGACAATCCTTATACGGACAGTGGACCATTACCCACAAAATTTCAAGGGATGTCATCAATTTTGCCATGTCCGAGCCCCATTTTCCCATGCCGGCCAATATCCGGAATGCGGCCCAGGAAATTGTCTTGTCTGAAGATTTGTCCTATACGGATACGGCTGGATTACCCCTCCTACGGGAACTGATAGCCCAGGCCTATAAACTTCCGGACACAGGATATGGTGTTTCGGTAACCGGTGGTGCTTCTGAAGCCCTTTTTTCCGGTGTGATGGCCCTGAGTGAACCGGGTGATGAGATTCTGATACCCGTGGTGGGAAATCCAAGTTATGAAGTGGTTGTGAGTCTGGCGGAATGTACCCCTGTCCGTTACGCCATTCAAATTGATAAACGGATCCCCATCCTCCCGGAAAGAATATACAGCCTTTTTACCGATAAAACCTGTATGATCATTTTGAACACCCCCATGGATCCTACAGGGCAGGTGATTGATAAGATCGTTCTGGAAAATATCGCAGATATCTGTCTTGAAAAAGGGGTCCTGTGTATGATTGATGAATCGTACCGGGAAATTACCTATGAAAGCAAGGCCTTTTCGATGTCCGGATATAATCCAAATGTGATCACCTTTACCAGTATCTCCAAACTTTTTTCCATGACCGGCTGGCGTCTCGGGTGGATTATTGGGTCGGAAGAACTGATGGAAACGGTGAATTTTTTAAGAAATTATTCCACAACCTGTGCACCGACTATTAGCCAGCGTGTGGCTGTTCGGATTCTGGAAGGCGCCGGCAGTGAACACCGGGATAAAATTCTTTCCATTTTGGCCAACCGGAAAAAACTGATGCGTGAACTGTTGGCTCAGCATGAATTTTATGCCGCTACAACACCTTTGGGTGGATATTTCCTGTTCCTCAATTACCAGGAGTATTGTAAAAAAACGATCAGCAGTATAGATTTTGCCAATCTTTTGCTTGAAAAATACAAAGTAGCAGTCGTGCCGGGTATTTATTTCGGTGAAGAGGGGGAGGGATATATCCGTATTGCCTTTGCTACAGATGAAAAATCTATTCAGGAAGGATTTGCCAGGATCCGCCAGTGTCTGACTGACTTGAATAAGAAGAATTGATACCGGAATGACAGAGACGATCAAACCCTTTTCGCATCTTTATTGGATGCGATTTGCATATCAGGAAGCAGAAAAAGCATTTGAATTGGGCGAAGTCCCTGTTGGGGCAGTCATTGTGCTGAATCATCACATAATCGGCAGGGGACACAATATGTGTGAAACCCTTCAGGATGCCACAGCCCATGCGGAAATTCTGGCTATTACGGCTGCGTCAGACCATCTGAAATCCTGGCGCCTGGAAAAGGCGACACTCTATGTGACCCTTGAACCGTGTTCCATGTGTGCCGGTGCCATGATCAATGCTCGGGTTCAAACGGTTGTTTACGGACTGGAAGATCCCAAAGCCGGTGCCTGTGATTCCCTCTATCACCTTTGCGAAGACCCCCGTCTGAACCACCGGTTACGCGTTCATAACGGCTATATGAGAGATCAGATTAAAGACCTGATGGAGATGTTTTTTCAACGTTTGAGAGATAAATAGTCCGCAGTTGGCAGTCAACAGTGGGCAGTCATCAGTCAACAGTCAACAGTCGCAGTCTGCAGTCGAATGATTCAATTGATTTGATTGGATGATTGAGTCGATGGACAC
>LGGY01000184.1 GCA_001509335.1 Fidelibacterota bacterium 46_43 | reverse complement strand
CAGTCAGGGTACTTCGTTAAAGCATCTTTAAGCAAAGCTGGTGCCGCATCCCCTCGATCTCCATAAAATTTTGTATACCGCCTTCGCCATCCCGTCCCTACTGGAAAACGAGCCACCGGCATATCCCAAACTAGGCCAAATATAATTTCCCGGCTTTCACCAGGTGGAATGGACACTTGCGCACAAACGGCTGCACCAACCGCGGTACCCACCCGTGATGGGCTTTGGTCCACATGATTGGGAAGCTCACCGTTATTGAGAAAGGACTGCCAAAGATTTTTCGCACCTGTTTCCGTGATTTGCCAGGTCTGACGGCTGACTTGGACTTCTTCGGAATTAATCGCGCCAATCCCAAAGCGCAGCTGGTCTTCATAATAGCTTTGCTCAGAAAGCTTTTGACCCGGAGATAGGGGCTTGGGATGGCGGTGCGTATGCCGCAATGCTATCCCGAAAATATCACTTGACTCTGCTTCTTCGTTAATTGGATGATTGGTATGCCCACCCTGGCTGTCGTTCATCCCGCCTGTGCCATTTTGAAAGGTAAACATCAGTGAAACATCTGCATCGGTAAGCCCTATATTTTCCACCGACCAGATAAAGGCGCTGACAGGGAAACTCGATTCGCGATAATTATGTGGGATCACCGGCGAAACCTGCCGGCAGGAAAGTTTGAGCCCTGGAAGAGGATCCTGGTAATCATGCCATGCTCTTGGGAACAGCGCCCGATAGGTCACCCGGGCAGGATCAAGCCCCCAACCCCAGTCTTGCAGGGTTTTTTCTTCTGGTTTATTTGGATTGAGGACAATCGCCTGGGGCTTGGTGCCATCTCGGCCGACTCTGAGCGAAAATTGATCTTCTGCCACAATGCGGTAGCTGTAATCACCTGGCTTGAGCGCCCAGCGGTTAAAATCGCCATAGCAGCCCCGGCTAATGCTGCCGCAGCCCAGGCCGCCCAGTGGCACGCCCTTATCCGGCGTCACTTTGAAGTCGCCCATCGCCAGGTCAAATAAGGGCTTGAGTCCTTGCCGGCGCTGTTTTCTTGCGCACCGCCGAATGCGCAGCATCCCGGGGAGCATGTCCCAAAGAAATTTTGGTGTGACCCGCATCGGCTTTGTCTTCCTATTCGGCTTTTTATCAAGGGGCATTTCCCACGCGTATTCTTTTACGTCAGTGACATCAGACATGGTCTCTCCCAATTAAGGTAAACATCACACAATAGATATAAAAATCATAACACCTTAGCCTGGATTTTTACCGGAAATGGCTGCGATTCAATGCCGAGACTTATTAAATTGACCTTTTTAACAGATGGAAATGATGTTATCCGGATTCATCCGCAGACAGCTTATCTTTACCAAAAAACTGTGATATCAGCATCCCCCCAAGGATCAGGGAGGAACCCACCAGGTCACGGGGGGTAAGTATTTCATTCAGAACCAGCCATCCGCCCAGCGCGGCAAAAGCGCCTTCCAGGGAGAGGATGATCACCGCATGAGACGGATTCGCGTTTCGCTGCACAACCACCTGCAGCGTGTAAGCCAGCCCGACGGATAAAAAGCCCCCGTATAGAAGCGGCCAGAGTCCGTCCACGATGCCAGCAACGGCAGGATCCTCAAACAAAATTGCGGCGGTTGCACTCAACACGCCGCAAATCGCAAACTGGAATATCGAAAGCTGTATGGGTCCGACCTTATCGGAATAACGGTCAATCAGGTGAACGTGCCCTGCCCAAACAAAGGCGCCTGCAAAGACCACCAGGTCATAAGGCGACAATTGAAAACCCGTCTTGACTGAGAGCAAATACAAGCCCATAACAGCAAGAACTGCCCCAGCCCAGTGCGCAATATGCGTCTGGTTCCCCCAAGTCAAAGCCAAAAGCGGAACCAGGATCACGTAAAGACCGGTTATGAACCCCGCTTTTCCAGCCGTCGTACCCACCAAACCAATTTGCTGTAAGGATGCGCCGCCAAACAAGACCAATCCTGTAATGATAATCGGCCAACGGTAGTTATTGAAAACAGTCTTCAGCCTGTGATGGTCCCCGTTCCTGGTTTGAATCAAAGATAGGGGCAGCAGAATAAGTGCACCCAGGCTGAAACGAATGGCGTTAAAAGTAAACGGCCCCATCGAGTCCATGCCCATGCGCTGAGCGACAAAGGCAAAGCCCCAAATGGCGGCCGTTATTAGTAATAGGAGATCTGCTTTCAATCTGATCCGGCTCTCTTTTAGAAATTATTTTTGCCGTATGTGCCAGATCACTTTTCCCGAGACACGTGACAAAGGCACCGGTCCAAAATTCCTGCTGTCTGTACTGTCGACCTGGGTACCCCTGACTTCAAAGGCCTGCCCAGCGTCAAGGACCCTGGAGACGCGCTTGATCAAGAAACCGTGAACTGGCTGGCGAAAAACGATCACATCGCCAGCCTTGATTTTACCAGAAGGAAAAGGGGTTTTAGCCGTTAAAACATAGTCGCCATCTTGAAAGTCAGGATGGAGGCTGCGGCCGCGCACCTTAAGCAGACGTAACATTTATTTAGAGTTCAGGGACAACCATATCTTCACTGACAGAATAGGGGGATTTAACCCGCTTGGTCTCTTTCCCTTTAATTTGCCAGAAGATCTCTGCAAATTCATTGACAGCATCAAGCAAGTGCAGCGCTGTTTCACGATCAACGGTCTGGCGTGCTTTCGACCCTAACGCCATGATCTTGTGAACCAGTCCGTGAAGCTGCGGGAATTGCTCGGTATGGCTTTCTTTGATAAAGTCACCCCAAATAACCCGGATCTCGTGTTTGACCAATTCGGCGTGTTCCTCTTTGACGGCGATATAGCGCGCCATGCTGTTGAAGAATTCTGCTGTTTCAATTGTTCCGTGCTCTTTAACCTGCTGATCAATCAAATCCACCATGCGGATCACAGTCAGCGCACCAATCTGGGCGTGATGTGGGTCGTAAATGCCGCAGGGAATATCGCAGTGGGCATCGACGGATTCAATTTGAGTGTGTTGATCAAAACTTTTAATTATTTTGTGTAACATATTTTTCCTCCAATTTCAGTCAATTAATTAGATATACTTCATATTAATTATTATATTTATATTTCCTATAATTTGCAAACACTAAGGCAAATAATTGTGGGTATCTACGGATTATAATACCCTCGCACCTGACGAAAAAGCACATTTTGCAGGGTGGGTTGGGTTAATCACATTCATAATAAACATTCTTGATATTCCACCCTCACAACCGCCATAAAAATAATCCGTGACAACCCACCAAGAATCACCAGCAAATCTTTCGTAGGGTGGGTTGGGATAATCACATTCATAATAAACATCCTTGGTATTCCACCCTCACAGACGCCATAAAAATAATCCGTGACAACCCACCAAGAATCACCAGCAAATCTTTCGTAGGGTGGGTTGGGTTAATCACATTCATAATAAACATTCTTGATATGCCCCCCTCACAGACGCCATAAAAATAATCCGTGACATCCCACCAACAACCACCAGTAAATCTTTCGTAGGGTGGGTTGGGTTAATCACCTTCTTAATAAACATCCTAATATGCCCCCCTCACAACCGCCATAAAAATAATCCGTGACAACCCACCAACAACCACAAACGCTTCGGGAATTAAAAAATGGTGGGTTGGTCATCCGGTTCGTTTGTATTCCTAAACATAATTGCAATCATGAAGCTCCAAAAACCCAAATCATTTCGTCCAACCCACCCTACGAAGGAAATGTTTTTTATGATAAATTGTCATTGACAAGTAAGAACCTTTTAATGGACATGCCATCCCCTTGCCCGACCCACCCTCGTTTAATTAGATACTTGGAACGACAGGCATACCCCACCAGGCAACTATGGGATTGCAATGGGCTTCAGCGATAGTATAAATGTAAAGCTTTGGATTAATAAACACCTTGAATTAAGGTGTTACACCCAAACTATGCAGTTCTGCCTCAGCCACCCACCAATCAGGGTGCCACTTGAGCGCTTCCCGGAAATCTTCAATCCCCCCTTCGATGTCACCCAGGGCTACCTTTGCACGCCCCCGCCATACCCAGGATTCTTCGATGGCGGGGACAAAAGAACTATTGATAGTCTTGGTTGTTAAAGACAACAAATCCTGATACCTACCGGTATTATAATAAGCAAAATATGGGCCTGTTTGATACCACAATATTCTATATAGCGGATCTATTCCTTCATACATTTCACCTAGTATTTCATAAGCTTTATCATAGGCTTGTGCAGCACCATAGTAATCATTCAAAAACCTAAGACTCGTTCCATAATTAAACCACGCAAAAAATAATTGTTGACCATCAAGAACTGATATCTCATTTTGTGCTTTTTCTGCAGCAAACTCATAATTATAAATTTCATCTGCATGTGATCCAAGTATTCTGAAAATTTCTTGCTCGCGTTCTTTTGGATAGATAACCATATATACATAATTAAATGCTCGCCAATGCAGATTAATCATTTCATAGGATCTTGAATAATCCTCGCCAACAAAGGAATCTTGAATAATAAAAGTTTTTTCTTCATCATCGTATCCATTTATTAGATTATAATGACCCATCCAATAATCATTGGGAACCTCCTCCTCAAAACCTCGCTCAATCATTACAGGAAAACCTGCGGCAATGAATTTTTTGATAATATTTAGATCACCCCCCCATCGCTGAATGATGTGAAAATTAGTTTGGGTCCTGACAAAGTCGACCATTTCGTACGGCATAACATTTCTATCTTCTTCTAAAGGCTTTAACCACGGGCCAGTCACCGACTGGTCTCCATCCCATCCCCAAAAAGAAAGAGCCATTGATAAATTTGCAGGACCACAATAATTATTGTACAATTTCTGATTTTCCCATACAATACCTTCTAAATATTCTTTCCGAGGGATTGGTGTAGGCGAAGGAGTCGGCGACGGTGTTCGAGTCGGCGTTGGGCTGATAAAGTTAGTAGGGGTAGCACTTGGTTCCAACGTTGAAGTTGGCGTAGGGGCCATGGCTGTTTGTGTCTGCTTGACAATGGCTTCCATCTCAGCCTGCTGGGCTGGTGAAAACGCCACCTCATCCGGCGGGTTGAAGAAATAGAAGATGCTGGCGCGTAAATTCGCCATCCGCCAGGATAAACGGTCATGCACAGGCGGTAGGAAATAAATCGCAAGCATCAGCGCAAGGGCAGCAAAACCAATTAAAAAAATCATTAAGATCTTGTTCAAGTTCTTTTTAGGCATAAACGGATTATAACCTTTAAGATTTTTAATGCAAATAATAGAAATCAGATAATTTTAGAGCAAATTTGTTTCTTTCAATCAATTTACACAATCAATAGTAGAGGACTTACTTATAAAACAGGAATTTGCAATTAACAAACGACTGTTATTAAATAATCTTGTCTGGTAAAGCGTTTTATACTTCAACAAAATTAATCATGCGTTAGGCGAGCTCAAGATATCGTATGGATAAGAAGATTATCATTAAATTTCGCGAAGAACCGCATGGGAGGTAATTGGCGGTGGGATTACAGCCTATAATACCCAGAAAGCTGGTGATGACCATGGGAAAAATTTATGCTTTATGCTTGAAGACTCACATGGGGAAATTCTAGGCGGCGTGATTGGGATGACCTATTGAAACTGGCTTTACATCAGCCTGATGTGGCTGCCTGAGGACCTGCGGGGTAAGGGTTACGGCCGCCAACTTTTAGATTTAGCTGAAGAAGAAGGTCGAAATCGCGGTGCTGAGCATGCTTTCCTGGACACCTTCAGCGTTCAAGCACCAGAATTCTATAAAAAATTTGGCTATCAGGAATTTGGAGAATTAGAAGATTTTCCTCCCGGACACACCCGCCATTTTATGGAAAAAGACCTTTGATTTGGATCAAGAATAGAAAACTTAATTTATCTGAACAGTCCGGATAAAGCGGAACATTAAAATCACGATCATGGCAAGCAGAAGCAGCCAGATCATAACAATGAGTGCAGCTATTACAGTTCAGTGCTTCTTCAGGGATCATTCTCAACGCCAGCGTGATTCCTAAAGGTACAAGAAGGATATCATCCAGATAGCCAAGCACCGGGATAAAATCAGGAATCAGATCTATTGGGCTGAAGGCATATCCAACCACAACAGCAGCAAAAATCTTAGCATACCAGGGTGTGGCGGGATGGCGATAAGCCAGGTATAGCATGTAAGTCTGCCCCCTTAGCGTCCTGGCTTTACCTGTTAAATTTTCAAACCAAGATTTCACTGAATCTTCTTTACTCAAGGCATTGAGTTATTTGACGCCCAATCATCACCCAGTATCAGGATGATATCCATCTCCGCGTCCAGTGAAAAATCGTGTGTTATTTGCCCATTGGTCATACCAAAGGTTTCTACAATCCACTGCAGCGCATAAGGGGTAGGCCCTTGTAAGGTCACCATTGAAACAGAGGTCGGATTGGCATAACCAGTCCCTAAGACCTTCACGCCCTGGTCTTGGAACCATTGAGCCGTCGTTTCTGCCAGGTCACCCTGGTAACTGCCATTCAACAAAGTCACGCGTGCCGATTCTTCTGCCACCAATGTCAACAAATCATCATCGGTCACCGGGCTCAAAACACCGCCCGAACTCAACACCTGGTCGCGCAGTAAACGGATTTTGTCCGGGATAGGACGGAGGATATCCAGCCCATCCGGAGATTTTTCTAACGTAACATATTCTGGACCAATGACAACCATCTCAATATTTTCTCGCGGTATTTCCATAGCCTTCCAGGCAAGTTGGACAATTTGATTAAGACTCATGTTGGTACGGATGCCGGTAGAAAGGTCATCATAAATCGCCGGCGAGTTCTTAACCAGTGTCGGCAGCATATCAAACTCCAAGATGCGCTCACGGATTTTAAGAATGACTTCCATTTGACGACTTGAGCGGTCAAAATCATCACCCTCTGAGTGACGATCTCGGGCATATGCCAGCACATACTCACCATCCAGCGCGTAGGTGCCGGGGTCAAGCGTCACTGTATTCCATTTGCCGCGACGGTCGAGGGTGATCGGCTCCTCAAAAGTAAATCTAAGACCTTCAATATGGTTAATAAGATCGACAAAGGCTTGAAAATCTATTTGTGCGTAGAAATCAATCGGAACACCGAGTAATGACTCAACTGTCTTGGAGGCTAAAGCTGGGCCGCCGCCTGGGATGTCATATAATTCGCCAAACCGATAAGCGACGTTGATTTTTTGGTAGCTGAAACCAGGGATGGGTATCCATAAATCACGGGGGATTGCGATCGCAGCCGCAGTATTATTGAGCGGGTCCATCGAAAGTAAGATCATGGTGTCTGAACGCGGCGCTTCGTCGAAGTCCGCTTCATCGCGAATATCTAGCCCCAGCACCAAGACGTTCACACGGCTGGTACCGTCCCAGGGGTCGGGGTCTGGCAGGTTAATTTGGGGATTTTGCACCTCTTCATTTTCTGGATTCTCACCGGAGGGGCTTTCGACTTCTAGTGCTTCAACAACCGGATCACCGGGTAAGGAAAAGGCGGTGGTTCTGGCGACGTACCCGCTGACTGCATTTGACAGGAAAAATGCGCCCACCACACTTATAAGAATCACCAGTGCAAATAACGAACGCGTTAGCCAATCCTTGGGGAAGTTGTTCTTAAAATTATCAATTAGTTTCATAAATGCGCTCCATTTCGACGCCATTTAAGCATAATGATTCTAACACCCAAACACACGATTGTTAAGAGACCTCATTTTCATTCTATCGACCTATTTACTCAAGCATAATTTTTCCCTTGACAAATATTCCGAATTAGACTAATATCTAACAAATACTAGGTATTTATCTACCCTAAAAACAATATTGAAACACAATAAAAATTCAAATTACTTCGACGAAGTGAGGTGAAATCATGAATCAAAAGCCTACAATCTCCTGGGATAAAGGGGGAGCTTACGATCTTTTTGTTAGTCTGTACATTCTTCATCGTCCGGATGAATTTGGCCTGCGCCCTTCATGGGCAGCAGGCGTTCGCTCTCGCATGCCAATCCCAATGCGAGACGTTTTAGAGCATTCCCAGGATTTTTTGGGGGTGCCCTTGCCGTGGCTTTACAGTCTTCCCGAGCCTAAAGATTCAAAGGCGGCGATTACAGCTTTGGAAAAACTTGCGCCTGAAGACCGGCTGCCTGCCATGACTTTTGGCAACCGAATTAATCCAAGAATAGAAGCCTATCGAGAGTGTTTGCTCTCACTGGATGGAAAGCAGCGGTTAACGGCTAACCTTGAAACAAGAATTAAAGAAACAATGTACAATTCAGCCAGGCACACAAAATCATTTGGACGGGCAATTTTTGATGCCTGGTCTGATCGTGAAACATTTGGCGAAAGCTTTCTTGAGGCATTAAAAACATATGTCAGCAACTTCTTCCTCGAAGAAGAACCCCGCATCATTCCAGCCCAGGATAAAGCCCTTGAACAAGCACAGGCACTGGCAGAGGAAAAAGATCCCTTAAGCCTGATCGAGGCATTGTCCGAAGGCGTTCGAATGGACTGGATTTCAGAAGTTTCTGAGCTGATCATGGCACCTTCATTTTGGAGTTCGCCTTTTATGTTTTACAATCGTCTGGATGACGATAAAGGCATTATTCTGTTTGGTGCGCGCCCTAAGGGGAAGACTTTGGTACCGGGTGAGCTTGTTCCGGAAGAATTATTAAATTCGTTGAAAGCCCTCGCTGACCCCACAAGACTTCGAATTTTACGCTATTTGCTGGACGGCCCTTCAACACCGGGTGAGTTGTCAAAAATCTTGCGCTTGCGGCCACCGACAGTGATCCATCATCTTCAAAATTTGAGGCTGGCAGGATTGGTCTTTGTCACCATCTCACCTCGAGCAGAAAGACGTTACGCGATCCGCTTAGAGGGTTTAAAAGCAACCATGAAGAACTTAGAGGAATACTTACCAGGGGAATAATATTGTCATCATCACAACAAGAAGAAATGAACGACGTCGAAGAAGCTGGCGTAGTTAAAACTTATATTGCGCGCGTGCGAGCCTTTAGCCCAAATGCCCGAAAATACCTGATCAGCATCATGATTTACGGTGCAGGCTTCGGAATTCACCGTATCTTATTCAACTTTTTTCTACGCAGCCTGGGCTATGATGAAACTTTTATGGGCTTGCTGTCGACTGTAAGCAGCATGTCTGTATTGATCGCTGCGCTGCCAATGGGGTATTTGGCGGATATACTTGGAAGGAAATTGTCCCTGATCATCTCTGGGCTTGTCATAGGCGCTTCAATCTTGTTGATGGTAACAGCCCCGTCAGTCCCCATTCTTATTATCACAAACATCTTGATGGG
>LGGY01000183.1 GCA_001509335.1 Fidelibacterota bacterium 46_43 | reverse complement strand
CCCGGGGCTCAATCTATAACGTCTCAACGTAAAAATTCTTTGGAATTTCCCGTCGATTAATCTTAAGATACGATAAATAAACGATGTGCCGGTGAATGAACCTGTTTTATCCGGATTTTGAACCGGCTGTTATTATCAATGATTATACGATGCCTTAGACAACAAAGGAACCCAGAGCATGGCCACCAGAGCACAAAAAGTCCGGCTGGGTGTTTTTCTCATCATCACCCTGATTCTGTTGATCGTTTCATTTGTTATTATTGCCGGTAAACAGTTGATGGAAAAACGGGATATTTATTACATCCAGTATAAAAATGTATCGGTTATCGGACTCCAGGAGGGCAGTGCCGTAAAATATTATGGAATCAACATCGGTCAGGTGGACCAGATCACCATCAACAAGGATGATATCAACCAGGTGACAGTACAGATCAGCGTGAAAGAGGGAACACCCATCAAAGAAGATATGGTTGCAACATTGGTAAGTATCGGTATTACGGGAATTAAGCAGATCGAGCTGACCGGCGGGACCAATGAATCGGATTTCCTCCCACCCGGATCCAACATTCAACCGGGAAGTTCAGTCCTGGAGGATATCACAGGAAAGGCGGAAATGATCGCGGAGAAATTTGAATTGCTTCTGAACAATCTGAATGCCATCACCGATATCAGTAACCAGCAAAAGGTGGACACTATCCTGACCCTGGTCCACATGTATCTGGAAGAAAACCGGGAACCTGTAACCCGGATGATCACCTCACTGGACACAGCCACTCTGGATATGCGAAATCTCATCGCGGATGTCCGGAGTCTCGTGGGAACCACACAGAGCAGCATTCTCCGCTTTGAACAGAACCTTGTCAAGCTTGATACTATCATGAACAACACCTTGCTGTTTAGTGAAGAACTGGCTTCCGCGGATGTCCGGGGTGTGAGCGGTGAAGTGATCAACACCCTGAGCAAAATCGACAGCACCCTGGAAAAAGCCAATATCCGGCGGATATCCGAAGAGGCGGTCAGTGCCCTTGTGAATTTCAATCAGACCATCACCCGTATTGATCTGATGGTAATTAAATCACGGGAAGATCTGATCCAGTCCATCGAAACACTCAAACAGGCAGCAGATTACCTGAACGAGTTCTCCCGG
Organism: Fidelibacterota bacterium 46_43; assembly: GCA_001509335.1. Lineage (GTDB taxonomy): Bacteria > Fidelibacterota > Fidelibacteria > Fidelibacterales > Fidelibacteraceae > Fidelibacter. The sequence continues at coordinate 5,043 of LGGY01000183.1, read as the reverse complement.
GAAATCAGTGATGACCCATCCATTTTACTGCGTTCCAGACGATAAAGCATATTGGGATATATCATGAAAAAAATCATTCTTCTTTTTTTACTGGTTATACTGGCAACAGGGTGTGGATACACCCGGGAAACGGTCATCCGCAATTATTACATTCTGGAATATTATTCCCATACCGAAAAAGAGGATCTCTTTCTGGATGAACCTTTAAACCTTTCCCTGCAGATCAACGATGTGGTGATTCCATCCACTTATAACCGCCCTGAAATTGTCATCCGTCACTTTGGGCCACGCATCACTTATTCAGAAAATGATGTCTGGGCTACACGCCTTACGGAAATTATCCCCAGTCTCATCAGCAAGCGTATCAGTACTTACAATATATTCCGCCGTGTTTCACGGGATTTTCTGGATGTGCGTCCCGATTGCAATCTGACCCTTCGCGTAAACAACATTGAACTCTATGAAACGGAAGATATCCGGGCTGCAGGAATCAACATGACTTTCGTTTTCCAGGATAACCGGGAGAACAACATGTTCATTGAGCACTCGGTGAATACGGAAAAAATCCTCCTGGATGATGAGGTGGAAACTTTTGTCCAGGTCGTCAACGAAATCCTCCTGGAAGAAACAGATGCGCTTTTATACAAAATCCTTCATCATTACGGCCGTATGCCAGAAAAAGAAACACTCCAGCCCCTTTCAGACACGGCTGATTCTCTTTTACAGGAAATCACGGAGGATGTCCCGGAAGGTATGGGAATCCTCCTGGTCCCCGCCCTGTCCAAAGCGGATAATGAGCCGCCATATAAACTCTTCAGCCGGGATGGTAAGGAATACGACGGGATCCCCGGTGAACCCCTGGCTCTTCCGGCCGGAAAATATACCATGGAATATGGCTCCGGAAGCCGCCGCCAGATGATGAAAAAAAAGGATATTAAAATTATTCCCCGGTATAAAACCATCATTGAACCGGACTGGAGCTGCCTGATAGTCAACATTATCGACGAACGGCAGGAAGTAGTCCGGGTACGTTATGAAATCTTTGACTGGGAGACAGGCCAAACCTACGGGATCGGGATACCAGCCCGTCGGGAATATGGAGAAAAACAGCAGGTGTGGATGCTGGAACCGGGACGGTATAAAATCACTATCAACAATGAACCCTTTAACACTTACAGGAATTTCACCACTGTCTATCTGACTGAGGGGGAATTTCAGAAAATCACCCTGGTTGTAAGTACCAATCAGGACGGAACCCCCGGAGATCTCATCGGCGCCGGTGTGCTGGAAGAGGATGAACTGGCCGGCACCATCGGTCACTGGCATCTGCTGAATGCCTTTTACGGTAATGCGTCTGTCAACAGCACCAATGAAAAGAAAAAGGATGAACACGAAACAACCCTCGTCTTTAACACCCAGTTTGAGAACAAAATAACCTACGACAACTTTCCCGTCAACTATTCTCTGCGGAATCTGATTGAACTGGGGACAACCAAAACGACAGATACCGGCTTCCGGATTTCCAATGATGACACCTATTTCAGAAATACCTTCATTCTCTATTTCCTGGAAAATATGGGAATTTACGGCCGTTTCGACAGCGAATTCCACCTGGTAAACGAGCATGTCTATTTTTCATCACCCATCAACTACCGGAAAAAGGATCTGGCGGGGAATACGGTGGAACAAGGCCTTTCGGTGGATCAGGTAAAAACCAAGCCGTCGATTATGCCACTGACTTTGAAAGAGGGGGTGGGTATCAACCTCCGGGCCTTTAATACCGGCCGGGTGAACCTGAATATCCGGGCAGGATTCGGTCTTCGGCAGGATTATTACAACGATGTTTATCTTTTATCCACTGATATAGAAACGGAGAATGATGTTTCCTACCGCCTGCTCAAGGCCCAGGAGACCCAAAAACAACAGGGTGCGGAAGTCTCAGTCATCGGCAATTTCCAGCTTCCCCTCAACCTGACCTATTACACCAATGCCGATTTCCTTTTCCCCTTCCAGGGTGACGAAGCCACTACCATTGAATGGGAAAATGTTCTCAATCTGAAACTCTTCAAATATATTTCGGTGGATTACCGTCTGCGTTTACGGAACAAGCTGGATGAATTCGGGGAGGAATATATTGTCAACCGTCATGCGCTCTTTTTAAGGATCAATTATTTTGCCCGATAAGACAGAAAAAGCGCACCGTTTACCGGACGATCACAACGGCCGAATATATGTGGAGAATTCCGTCCTTCATATCGAAGGGGTTCTGACCCATCAAAGCATTCCAAAGCTGAAGAAAACCGTCCGGAAGGACCGGAAAAAGCCCGTAAACCGTATAGACCTGGCCGGGTTGGAATACATCGACAGTACGGGAGTTGTATTTATAGACTGGCTTCGGGAGACACTTTTTCCAGGGGCAGACATTCATCACGCCGATGATAAAGTCCAAAAAGCATTGGAAACCTTCAGTTCCCAAAGGGTGCAAATTCCCAAACCACCTCGTGAAGCCGGCATGTTCGAAGCCGCCGGAAATATCCTCATAGAGGCCTGGAATGCTCTCCGGGATATGCTGTATCTTACATCGGAAATCATTTTGTGGTCGTTTTATGGAATTTTCACTTCCCGTGGACGGCGAAAGGGAGCCATTAGCCAACAAATGGTTTTAATCGGAAGCAATGCAGTGGGGATTGTGGGTTTGTTATCCATTGTTTTGGGGCTTATCATTGCCTTACAGTCTGCAGCCCAGCTTCGACAATTTGGCGCCGGGGTTTACATTGCAGACCTTATCGCTATCTCCATGGTCCGGGAAATGGGTCCCATGATGACAGCCATTATCATCGCCGGCCGGAGCGGTTCCTCCTTTGCTGCCGAAATATCCACCATGAAAGTGACGGAAGAACTGGATGCCCTGCGCATGATGGCCCTGAACCCCATCCGGTATGTAGTGGTTCCAAAATTCCTGGCGATCAGTGTTTGTATGCCCTTGCTGGTGATGCTCTCCATCATCCTGGGTATTCTCGGTGGATTCATCATCGGACTCACCTACCTGGATCTTACCTTCGTGACCTATTTTAATCAGACTATCAACATTCTGGAACCGAAGGATTTACTCATCGGCCTGAGCAAGAGTGTCTTTTTTGCCTGGGTTATCGTGATCATCGGCAGTTATTTTGGTTTTAAGGCGGAGGGCGGCGCCGAGGGTGTGGGAAAGGTAACGACATCCGCCGTGGTTGCTTCAATTTTTGCCGTCATCGTCTTTGATGCCATTTTCAGCCTTATCTACATGTTTTAATGCCTATGCCGGAACCCATAATACACATTCGAAACCTGACAACCCGCTTTGGGGACCGGATTATCCTGGATCAGATAAATCTGGACATCTATCCTCATGAAGTCACGGTGATTCTGGGTAAAAGCGGCTGCGGAAAAACAACCCTGATGAAATCCATCACCCGGCTGATCACACCGGAAAAAGGGGGAATCTTTATTTTTGGCAAGCCCTTTACCGAATCGGATGAAAAACACTACAAAAAGACTCTGGAGCGGATCGGTGTCTTATTCCAAAACGGAGCACTCTTAAATTCCGTCACTATAAAGGATAATGTAGCCATACCGCTGGAACAGCACAGTCATCTGGATCCGGAGCTGATTGAAAAGAGTGTGGCAGTTAAACTGCAGCTGGTGGGACTTTCCCACGCCATGCATCTTTTGCCGTCGGAACTTTCCGGAGGGATGCGGAAACGGGCGGCTCTGGCACGGGCCATTGCTTTGGATCCGGAGATTCTCTTTTGTGATGAACCCTCTGCGGGATTGGATCCCCTCTCCAGCGCCGCTTTGGACAAGCTGATTCTCACCCTGAAAGAGCAGTTTGATATGAGTATCCTGGTCGTAAGCCACGAACTGGCCAGCATTCACCGGATTGCAGACCGTATCGTCTTTCTGGATGAAGGTAAAATTCTCTTTACGGGCACCCTTGAGGATGCCAAATCCTGCGGGATTGACACAGTGGAAACCTTTTTTGAAACCGGTAGTTTTTAATCACAGGGAAAAAGTCCTCCTTGCCATTCAATCCGTTAAATCCTATCTTTATATATAAATAGCTATTTTTTGAGGGCATCATGAAACTCATCGTCATGGGAGGGAATGGTTTCATTGGATCGGAGATCTGCCGGCAGGCAATCGCCCGGGGGCTCCGTGTGGTTTCCATATCCCGCCGGGGAGCCCCAAAACGTCGGGAGCCCTGGATGGACGATGTGCTTTGGTTTAAAGCGGACATTTTTGATACCCATGCCTGGAAAGGAGTTCTGGAAAAAGGAGATCAGGTCGTACACACGGTGGGAATCCTCCTGGAAAAGAGAAAGAAGAAGCTGACGTACGACCGGATGAACGCTGAAAGTGTGATTGTCGTAGCCTACACCACTGCAGAGGCCGGAATATCCGTCTTTGCCATGATATCCGCCGCCAATAGCCCTCCTTTCATCAAAGGATATATCCATGCCAAGCGGAAGGCAGAGGAATATTTGAAAAACCAGCCCTTCCGCTCTGTTATCTTCCGTCCGGGTTTTGTATACGGCCCCGGACGCAGGGGAACGGCTTTCATCGCCGCCCTCACGCGGTTCGGCCTCCACATCCCAGTGGCCGGGAAAATGGTGGAAACTTACGCACCGGTTCATGTTTCCCACCTGGCCGATGCCGTACTGGAAGCTCTGGAAAAACCGGAAATTGAGGGAATTCTTGACATCAACACAATCCGCCGGACCGCTCAGACGGTCTCAGGCAGGGAGGTTCACACATGATCAGTTTCAAGCAGGCACGGGATGTGCTGAATTATGCCAAAGATTTCCATCATCAGCTCTCCCGGTACTACAAAACACTCAATGACAAAACCGACCAAGTCCGGCTTAAAATGCTGCTGGATTATCTGACAATCCACGAAGAAAAACTGGAAAAGAACATCGAACACATTGAAGAAAACATCTCGGCAAAGGTCCTGGAAACATGGTTCAAATACACCCTGTGCGAAGATCTGCGAAAAGAGCTCTC